>JBCCFC010001241.1:0-3973 GCA_039029935.1 Chloroflexota bacterium | reverse complement strand
GCTGGCGGTCGGCGAGGTGGTGCCCGCCCTGCCGGGGCGGCCCGACATGTACCTCGTGCACGAGGAACGGTGGGTGCATGGGTAGGCGATGCGCTGGTTGCTTTGGCAAACTAAGCCGTATCTGACCAATTAAAAAAGGGTCGAGTTTCAATGAGAAACTCGACCCTTTTTTAATTGGTCAAACAAACCGACAATTTATTAACATACATGATGTTCAACCATACAGTTCCCTAAAAATGTAAAAAAAATGTAAACTTTTTCTTTTTCTTATAAAATTATGCCAAAACAACCTAACAAATAACTTAAGAAAACTCATGAAATTTGTAGAAATACAAACTTGGATATACAATATCACTCAGAAATGCTCAAAGCAATCAACAAACTTGATAAGGAGTTTAAACATGAAGTATTGTATTTCTACATTATCGTCAAAGACATATTGGAGTCTAACAAGAAATACACACGGGAATTCAAACAGCGATAGTCGCTGTGGGACACACGAAACCATTCAACATCCACTTCACCAATCCACAAACATACACCACAGGCATCATGACTGTGCTCAACAAACGATTGCGAGCATGATAGGAAAAGCAGCGATCCTGCTGATAACGTTTATATGGCTTACTGTGGCAACCAGCAATCAAGTGTTTGCTATAGACCCACAACCAGTCAGCCAGCGCGACTTTTTGATCCCGCCCAGTTCCTTACTAGAGCAGACAGTCCCTGATGTTGCCAAGAGCGATGATACGGGTATATCTATTGTTGTTTGGCGGGATCCATCAATCGGGATTCAGGCACGACGGTATACACGGCTAGGTATCGAGACAGGCACAACAATTACCGTGACAAGCAATACGGCGGCAACACAACCACACGTGGCAAGTGATGCTATTGGTAACTTTGTTGTGATATGGCAAACAGGGGATACTGCTCAGGACAACATCGCCGCACAACGCTATAACGCTGCGGGTATTGCCCAAGGTGCTGCGATATCTGTGACCACTGGCACGGATGATGAACAATTGCCAGATGTGGCAATGGATGAGGACGGAAACTTTGTGGTTGTGTTTGAGCGCAATAATGGTGCGAACACATCCATTGTTGCTCGCCGCTATACAGCCGACGGTTCATTTGACAGCGAAGTCGCGGTGACATCCACCGCCGCACCGGATGAGTTTGCCCCAAGCATTGCCATGAATGATGATGGCAATTTTGTCATCACCTATCGGCATAACGATGGTGGCAACATCAGCGTTATCGCCCAGCGTTATATTAGCCCTACTGTGGTGTCGGGCAACCCGATTACAGCAACGGTTGCCAACAATACGACTGTCGAGCCAGATGTTGGTATCGCTGATGATGGCCGTTTTGTGTTGGCATGGGATGATAATGATACTGTCTATGCACAGCCCTATAACGAGCTTGGTGTTGCACAAGGTGTAAGTATCACTGTTCAGACTGGTGATGATACTGATCCGGCGATTGCGGTCGAACCCGATGGTATCTTTGTCGTAACATGGAAATCTGCATTAGCAGCAGACTCGTCAATTCGAGCAATTCGCTACAGTGCAAGTGGCAGCATATTACGGGATTATAACGAGGTTCAAGTCACCACTGACGATGATCATAATGATCCAGTGATTGCGGTTGATGATTATGGTGATTTTATGATCGCTTGGAATGGTCAAGAAAATAGTGATGATGGCAATGATGTTTGGGCACGTCTATTTGCCAGTCCTCAGCTGACAATTACAAAATCGGTCACGCCAACGGGTGTCATTACGAGCGGCAACTATCTAACCTACACGGTTGTTGTGACCAATATCGGTGCATATACGGCCACCAATGTCACAATCTCGGATACATTACTGGCGGACATGATTGTGGCACAAGCTGACATTGTGTTGGACCCTGTTTCGGCGGGCGCAACGATAGCCGTCGACACCAGTGGTGCAGCCCCTATTGTCGCCGTCAATGGCATCGTAATCACGGGTGGTTCTGCAATTACTGTCACCATTCCGGTTTCTCTCCCCACCTCAAATAGCTATTCAGGCATTTTTACCAATACAGCGGCGGTGACGAGTACACAAATTGTAACACCTGTGACGGCGCAGGTCCCCATTGCTATTGGGAACTTACCCGCCATTTCCATCAATGATGTCACCGTGAATGAAGATGCTGGCATCATGACCTTTACCATATCATTGGATCAAGCAGCCGTTGCCGATGTACAGATGACCTATGCCACAGCGGATAATACTGCCTTAAGCGGTAGCGACTATACCAATAGCAGTAGCACGATTGGCATTTCCGCGGGGAACACATCGACCACGCTGGGCATCCCGATTCTTGATGACAACATCGCGGAAAGTACAGAGACCTTCTTTGTCAACCTGAGTGGAGCCACCAATGCCTATTTTGCCGATGCTCAAGGGATTGGTACGATTTTGGATGATGAAGGCCCTGTGTGTATCGGCATCAACGATGTCTCTGCGCAGGAAAGTGCGGGGTCAATTGTATTCACGGTGAATTTGTCGGTGGTGAGTGCGAGCAACGTGACTGTGAACTATGCCACAGCCAACGGGTCTGCGATTGCACCCGCAAACTATACAGCTAGTAGTGGCACATTGACCTTTACACCAGGGCAACAGAGCCAAAGCATTGCCATTGATATTGTGAATTATCCACTCGCCGCACAAGGGAATCGTACACTGGTCATTCAACTGAGTAATGCGTCTGGCGGCTCTATCTGTACGGCAACAGGGACAGGTACGATTGTGGATACAACACCGACCAGTACACCAACGGGTACACCAACGCCTACAGCGACACCAACCAGCACATCCACGGCGACAGCTACATCAACTGCAATTCCGACAGCTACATCAACGCAGACGCCAATGCCAACAAACACGTCTACGCCTGTGCCGACTGTGACACCAACTGTGATGCCAACTGTGACACCAACTATGACACCAATAGTGATGCCAACTGTGACACCGATACCGACCGAGACATCTGCTGCTGCGGCAACAAGCACACCAGTTAGCTCTGCAACCAGTGTACCAGCTAGCACAACAGAGCCAACGGCAACGTCTGTTCCGGCAACGTCTGTTCCGGCAACGTCTGTTCCACCAACAATCACGCCAACGGCAACGGTTACACCAACCACGTCGCCAGTGCCGCCAACACAGGTTCCACCAACACTGTCGCCAACACCGTCACCCACAGCCACATGGCCTGTGGTGACAGATTCCATTACCGCCAATGTCATCTACACAGGCACCGTGGAAGAAGACAGCGTTACACCTGGTGATGTTGTTCACTTTATCCTGTTTTATGAAAATGTCGGGAGTGATACATTGACCAACGTTGTCATCAATGCGTTTGTGCCAAATGAAACAACGTTTGTGGAGGAAGAAAGCGGCTTGCCTTCAAGCGTATCGGCGGCAGGGACGATGCAGCAGCCTGATGGCACAATATGGGAGTTAGTGGATGGTGACGCCTGTCCGACAGGACATCCAACAGGGGCTGAATGTCTTTTCCGTATCGGGACACTAGAGCCTGGCACAAGAGGTAGCTTGCTCTACAATGCACGTGTGGATGATGATGCACAAAATGGGGATATTATTGTCATGGATTCGCTCTTACATGCGGAAAATCCAGCAGGTAATTTTTTGATTGATCTTGTGCTGGATACCGAAAACTTTAAACCGGTGAATATTTTAAGCAACCCTATACCCACAGCACCAAATATACCCATCAACCCAGATACGCCAACTGCTTTGGAGGAAATGCCAGAACCAACGCTAACACGACAGTTGTTTTTACCTTGGGTGAGTCGGTAAGCGTAAGCCATTGAATACCGATTCCTAAAAGTAGTATCACAACAAGCTGTGGGCTGATAACAGATTAACAATCTGTTTGATACTTGTCTATGCAATAAGAAGGGGGCGGGGGGGGGTTAATT
>JBCCFC010001240.1:0-3973 GCA_039029935.1 Chloroflexota bacterium | reverse complement strand
GGAAAGTATCAACCAGTATCACAGATTGATTATCTGTGACGCAGGTAGCCAACCTGCGATACTGTCCTTTGACTCAATAGGAAAGTACCAACCAGTATCACAGATTGACTATCTGTGACGCAGGTAGCCAACCTGCGATACTGTCCTTTGTCCGCTTTACTAAATGTTGCCGTTTAATGCTGCATCAAAGATTTTTTGTGCGCCCTCAATGGTTAACGGCACAGGGTTGCCGTTGGCTGTTGGGTCCACAATTGCCATTTCAGCAATCCGTTGACGGTGTTGGTCATCAATGGATGTATCCGAGTTATTTGGCTGTAGCTCAGGCAATGCATGGGGCACATTAAGTGTTTGGCGTAGCTCTAAAATCGCATCCAAGAACCGTGAAAAACCACCGTTCAACCCCAAATAGGCGGCCAATCGTTGAATTTTCCCCTCAATTGCCAAGCGGTTAAAGTCGAGAACATAGGGCATAAATACGGCATTGGTCATCCCATGATGCGTGTCATACAAGGCGCCGATAGGATGAGAAAGCGAATGGATTGCCCCCAAGCCTTTTTGGAAGGCTACGGCACCCATCGCCGCTGCGCTCATCATATGCCCCCGTGCTTCAATGTCTGTACCATCCATGTAAACTTTGGGCAGATTTTCGAAGACAAGGCGGATGCCCTCAAGCGCAATCCCATCGGCCATGGGATGATAACTTGGTGCGCAGTAGGCTTCTAAACAGTGGGCCAATGCATCCATACCCGTGCCTGCTGTAATAAACGGCGGCATTCCCACCGTTAATTCAGGATCAGCGATCACCACTGCGGGTAGCATGTTGGGATGAAAGATAACTTTTTTTGTGCAGGTTTCCTCGTTTGTCACAACCCCTGCGCGACCCACCTCTGAACCTGTCCCCGCAGTGGTTGGCACAGCGATAATGGGGGCGATACCATCGCTGTGGGCGCGTGTCCACCAATCGCCGATATCCTCAAAATCCCAGATGGGCCGTGTCTGCACATTCATAAAGGCAATAAGCTTGCCACAGTCGAGAGCGGACCCGCCCCCCATCGCAATCACGCCATCATGCTCGCCATCACGGAATGCTGCAACGCCATCATGCACATTGGATTCGACAGGGTTAGGGCGGGCATCGGCAAAGAGTGCCGCTGCCAAGCCCGCATCTTTGCACTGAGAGAGAGCATCGGCCACCATCGGCAATTTGGCAAGCCCTGCATCAGTCACCAAAAGCGGACGCGTGATGCCAGCAGCCTGACACACCGCTGATAACTCAGCAATGCGCCCCGCACCAAAACGAATTGAGGTTGGAAAACTCCAGTTTGCAGTTGGATAGGTCAATGTTGTCCCCTTTGTTTTTAGTTGAAAGGTTGAAGGGTTGAAAAGTGGAAAGTTGAAAGTGGGGAGTTGAAAGTGAACTTTTAGCCACTATCGTTGCTATCATTCAACTCTTCAACTCTTCAACTCTTCAACCCTTCAACCTTTCAACTCTTTACGCTTTTTCAAAGCCGCGTTGTAATTCCCAATCGGTGACGCGGCGATCATACTCAAACTGCTCCCAACGAGCGGTGTGAACATAGTGGTCTACGACATCATCGCCCAGTGCGTTGCGTAACATGGCTGAATTGTTCAACGCTTCTGTTGATTCGCGTAGTGTTTTGGGGATGTCTTGCAGCGTCGCATCTTGATAGGCATCCCCGTTGAATGGTTCATCCAATTCGAGTTGCTCCTCGATGCCCGCCAGACCCGCCGCCAACAAGCCTGCGTAGGCAAGATAGGGGTTCAGGTCGGCACCCCCGATGCGACACTCGACCCGCACCGCTTTTGTGTTTTCACCACAGAGCCGGAAACCAGCAGTACGATTGTCTGCACTCCAAACGATTTTTGTTGGCGCAAAGGTCCCTGCTTGAAATCTTTTATATGAATTGATGAATGGTGCAAGCAAGTAGGTGATGTCTTTGGCATATTTAAGTTGGCCTGCCATAAATTGGCGCATCAACGGTGACATGCCCAACGATGCATTTGGCTCATAAAAATGTGGCGTTTCCCCTGCACTATCCCACAAAGATGCATGGATGTGACAGGATGAACCTGCCAATTCATAATCCCACTTTGCCATAAAGGTGACAGCCTTGCCCTGTTGATAGGCCATCTCCTTGATGCCATTTTTGAGAATCACATGGCGATCCGCCATCTCCAGCGCACTGGCGTAGCGAACGTTAATTTCCTCTTGTCCTGGCCCCCATTCGCCTTTGGAGTTTTCAACAGGGATGCCTGCATGTTGCAGCCCATTGCGGATGGTACGCATCACAGGTTCTTCCTTGGTGGTCTGGAAAATATGGTAATCCTCAATGTAATACCCCGCTGTCTGAAGGTTCTCTGCACCACGCCCATAGCCCTTGTCATACGCACTGCGGAAGGTCTCATCAAAGAGGTAGAATTCTAACTCTGAGGCAAAAAATGCGCACAGGTCCCTATCCGTCAGTCGAGCCAATTGACGCTTTAGAATTGCACGAGGACTGTGTGGCAAGGGCTGGTGGTGATGATGGTCGAGTACGTCACAGAGGACCAAGGCTGTGCCTTCCAGCCAAGGTATACGACGCAGTGTGTTCAGATCGGGTTTCATCACAAAGTCACCATACCCCCGTTCCCAGCTAGAGGCTGCGTAGCCCGGCACAGGCTCCATATCAATATCATTTGCCAATAGATAATCGCAGCCATGTGTTTCGTCGTGTGCGGAATCCACAAAATATCGTGCATGAAAGCGCTTGCCTATCAGCCGACCATACATATCAACAATACAGGCCAACACGGTGTCAATATTTTTATTGTGATTCATATTGCTTGTTGTGTTGGAGCCAAAGTTTGTTGCTAATTTTAACTCATCAAAGGTCAGATTCCCTGCCATATGTGTCTACCTTTATCTCTTCATGTTTTGCTACCCAAATATCTGAGGTCAGACTTTCGGGAGGTTACGACAATATATGCTGAAAGCACTCTGCACTTCCCGTGACCTCCCGAAGGTCTGTCTACTCCTGTAATTATTCAGCCCCCTCCATCAAATCGCGGAGTTAGGCACTCTCTTGTGCTGGCTGTTCTCGTGTACGACCCGCATTAGAGAATGCTCAGTCCGCAATGGGGGGCTGAACAATTACTCTTGTTGAGCATTAGATAGCTGTTTTAAATTTTGGTGCGTCTGTGCCAACTTCATATAGTTACTCGGTCCCCGTTCGGCCCGTGCGCGTTGATGCTCGTTTAGGGATCCTTTAACCACAGCCGGGACGCCCGCCGCGAGAACGCCGTCCGGGATGCTCATTCCTTCACGCACAACAGACCCCGCCGCAACAATAACATGCGACCCAATTGTGGTGCCATCCAAAATGGTGGCGTTCATGCCCAGCACAGTGTAGGAGCCAACCGTGCAGCCTTCGGCAATGACACCATGCCCCACAACCACATCGGCGGCCAGCACTGTGTTGTTGCGTCTGTTGCAATGCAGCACAACATTGTCCTGAATGTTGGTTCGCTCGCCTACAAGAATGCGCCCTGAGTCCCCCCGCAGCACAGCCCCATACCAAACACTTGCCCCTGCTTCTAGGACAACATCACCGATGATGGTGGCATTGGGTGCAAGAAAGACATCTTCTGCAATTTGTGGCCGTTTGCCGTTGTGTTCTAAGATTAATGCCATAATTATTATATTCTACAGGGTCGAATGCCAAAACAACAAATCAAGTCTAATCTCTATGCTCAGTCCATCATAGATTTTTGAAAAAATTTATGATATACTTACTGGTATCTGATGGAATAATAATGCTGGTGTGATAGGTAATACAATTATATAAACATAAAAATGGAATAAATACATATGTCGGGCGAAACAATCACTTTAACTGTACCAGAAAAGATTTATCGACGGCTGATGCACACTGCGCACGCAACACGCCGTTCTATTGACGAAGTTGCGCTTCAT
>JBCCFC010001239.1:0-3984 GCA_039029935.1 Chloroflexota bacterium | reverse complement strand
TTTTTTTTTTTTTTCGCTTTTTTTTTTTTTTCTTCATTTTTTTTTGTTTTTTTTTTGTTTGGGGGTTGTTGCGGTCGCTTCCTTTTTTTCTCTACAACAAACCCCCCCCCCCCCCCCCCCCCCCCCCACCTCGTACCCTTACTATCAACATTCATTGAAGATTCAAGGAACCATTCATGGCTCAAACAACCACAACAAAACTGGATGGCGGGGATATGTTCCCGTCTATGACACTGCAACTTGCCAGTGGTGGAACGCTTGCAATACCCGAAGGAGTTACAGGCCCATCTGGAGAGGGCGCACCTGATTATGTGATTCTGCTTGGCTATCGTGGCAAGTGGTGACCATACTGTCGTCGCCAGTTGGCTGACTTTCAGGAAAATCTTGCTGAGTTTGAACAACGTAACACACGCATCATAGGGCTATCGGTTGATCCACTGGAGGATGCCCAAGAATTGATTGACAAACTGGGGCTGACCTTTGACGTGGCCTATGGCTTGGAACACATGGAATTCGCCACCAAAACGGGGGCATTCTACGAGGTGAGACGCAGCATTATCCACGCCACCAGTTTCTTGCTTTATGGCACAGGAGAAGTGCTGGCTGCATCGTACAGCACGAACCCGATTGGGCGTTATAATGCGATTGATTGTCAGCGTGTGATTGATTTTGAGAATAGCAGAAAGAAGTGATGGTGTAGGGGTGTGGTGATGTAGGGGTGTGGTGATGTAGGGGTGTGATGCTGTACAGGTCAGTAACACAGGTTGGTAGCCTGTGCATCTTGGCATGGTTCATTTGAGGGTAACAAATGACTGAACGGTTGCAATTGTTACCCTCGATTCATACGATATGAACCACGCCTGCATCTTTAATGTCCCTTTCCAAATCGGGTAATATCAAACGCCGCAATATCCACGCCTACATCATTCCCCATCACCAACTCTGCAGCGACTTTCCCACAAAGTGGTCCCAACTGCAAACCAGTGGGTCCATTGCCCGTTGCCATAATAACATTGGCGTGATTCGGTACGCGGCAGAGAACGGGCAGGCCATCCACACAATAGGGGCGTAGACCCACACGAATTTCGTGCAGTTGTGCTGAGGCCAATCCCGGGGCGACACGCATCGCTTCATCCAGCACTTCTTGGATACCTGTCACCGTTGTCTGTGGCGCAAACCCTGTGTCCGGTTCACGCGTTGCACCCACCACCACACGACCGCCAGCCCAACAGACGATGTAGTGACCATGAAAGGCACTGACAATCGGCCACTCTGCCGTATCAGACCAAGTTTCTTTTACAGGCATGGTGAGATGAATAATTTGTCCACGTTGTGGTTCAACAGGAATATGGACACCCAATTGCGCACCAAATGCGGGCGACCATGCCCCACCTGCAATCACAACATGCCCAGCAGAGATAGCCTCGCCATCCACAACAACACCTGTCACTTGACCGTCACTCATCAGCAGCCGTTCGACACCAGCCTCTAATGTTGTCAACCCTTGTCTGTTGGCGGCACTGTGCATGGCCTGTGCCATCAAGCGTCCATCCACACGCGCAGCATTGTGATAGTACAATGCACTATGTACATCTGTTAACGCTGGAAATAACTCTTTGGCTTCACCCGCCGAGACAAGATGCAAATCATCAACCGAGGGTGTACCCCGTCTAGCTTGACGACTGAGAATCTGCTCTTTGGCATGTTCAAACGGTTCAACTTCATCTTCGGTCGCCGCCACCAGCAGCATGCCGCAACGTGCATAGCCCGTGTCACCAGCCTCCTGTGCATCCAACTGTGCCACCAATTTGGGATAATAGGCGACGGCTTCCACCGCAAAGTTGAACCACGATTCGGGGTCCCGTGTATTCATCTCCGGTGCAAGAATACCCGCCCCCACGTTGGTTGCTCTGCCCACATCGCGTCGGTCGATGAGCAGTGTATCCACACCCACCTGTGTCAGATGATAGGCCACCGATGCGCCAACAATGCCGCCACCAACAATAATTGTGTTGTAGTGAGTTTCCATGATGAACTTACTCCTTTTTTGCTCGTTGACAACAGTCAAACCCCGTATAGTGCTCACAAACGGGCACCAAGGATGGGATTGAATCGAAAATTGGAACAACAGCGATGAGCAGTTCTCGCAAGTCCCCCAACGGCAATCCAATGACGCCCGAAATGCACCCTTCCACACGTTCGGCAGGGGCAAAGGTAGGGTGCTGGATGGCATAGGCCCCCGCTTTGTCCATTGGATCGCCGCTCGCAATATAGGCCGTTAATTCCTCATCGTTATAGTCTCGCATCCATACACTTGTTGTGTTGACCCGTGTCTGTTGGCTATCCGTCTCTGTGTATAACACACTCACACCACTATGCACCTCATGCACCCGTCCCCGCAGTTGTGTCAACATCCTCTCGGCCTCAGTGACATCAACGGGCTTGCCTAGAATCTCATCCCCATCAGCGACCACCGTATCGGCAGCGATGATGATCGCCGGAGCGTGTTCCGGATCAAGTCCTGAATCAAGCTTGTTTGCAACCGCCTGCGCTTTGGACTGTGCCAGACGAGATGTGAGTTCAGTAGGTGTTTCATCAGGCAGGACAGACTCATCAATATCAGTGACGATTACGTCAAAAATCAGCCCCAGATCGCGCAGGAATTGCTGGCGGCGTGGACTGCCAGAGGCCAAAATTAGTTGTGGTGACGCCATTGCATCATACTCCTCAAATTGTTACGCTCATTTTGTCAAAATAGATTAGTAGCAGTATTATCAACGCTTATCAATCATCAACCAAATTGTCGTGATGAACAGCACAAACACGATAATAAAAATAAAGGGATTTTTTACACCATGAGTAACCAAGCTATGAGTAACCAAGCTATGAGTAACCAAGCTATGAGTAACCAAGCTATGAGTAACCAACCTGTACGGCTCGCCATGATTGGCTGTGGCGGTATGGCACGTCACCATATCCGACGTATTTTACAACAACAGGACACCACAGAGATTGTGCGCGTCTGTGAACCATCGGGCGATGCCTACGAAGCAACCTGTGAGGTCTTTGAAGAGGTGGGACTGACACCACCGCCCAATGAGCCAGAGCTAAGTAAACTGCTTGCCCAACACGGCGATGAGATTGATGCCGTCTTTATCATCACTCCTCATGCCTTTCACCACGACCAAGCCAAGGCATGTTTGGAAGCGGGTGTGGATGTGCTGCTGGAAAAGCCGATGGTCATCAATGCTGCCGAGGCCGAAAGTTTGATTGAAGCCAGAGACCGCACGGGTCGTCTGCTCGTTGTCTCGTTTAATGGTAGTTTGTCGCCCCAAATTCGCACAGCGGTACGCATGTTGCGCAGCGGTGATCTGGGCACAGTTCTTAATATTCACGCGGTGGCGTGGCAAAGCTGGCGCACAGGCACGGCCAACACATGGCGACAGGTCCCCGAAATCGCGGGGGGTGGCTTCTTCTTTGACACAGGTGCGCATATGCTCAACACCGTGTCAGACTTGGCGGGTGAAGACTTTGTGGAAGTGGCGGCGTGGCTCGACAATCGTGGTGCGCCTGTGGATATGACGGGTTCGGTGATGGCAAAGCTACGGTCAGGCACATTGGTGACGATGAGTGCCTGTGGCGAGACCATCCGCTCCTGCCACTCCGACCTCCGTGTCTTCTGCACCGACGGTATCCTGCGCACGGGCATCTGGGGTGAACGGCTGGAGGTGCAGTATGACGGCGAGGAAGGACTCAATCCAGTAGAAGTGCCAGAATCACTGGGACAATGGCAACAGTTCTTGCGTGTACGCAATGGGTTGATGGAGAACCCCTGCCCACCAGAGATTGGGCTGCGCATGGCGCGCCTGTGGGATGCCATGCAGGAGTCGTCGGCCAAAGGGGGGCAGTTGGTGCAGTGTGGGTAATGTCTAAACGCTAGACCTCCGGAAGGTGAATATAGGACACACATGCAAGCAATTTTTC
>JBCCFC010001238.1:0-3991 GCA_039029935.1 Chloroflexota bacterium | reverse complement strand
GCGATTGGGATATAAATCCTGATGAAGTGCCCTTTATGTATATTAAGTTTGATGATGAGATCGCGCGTTCCTATAACTCGTATCCACATCGTCACGACTTCTACGAGATTTTATATGTGACTGCTGGCAATGGCACACACTTCATTGATTTTCATGCGCATCCGGTCGAGCCAAACACGTTCTACTTTATTTCTCCAGGGCAAGTACATCACTGGGAGACCGCAGGTGAACAACTTAAAGGAGATGTACTACTCTTTCCTGAAGATTTCCTCATGCTTGCGCCTGCCGATTTTATGGTCTTGCATGAACTCTCTTTTTTTCACAGCTTTGAAGAAAATTCTGCTTTGCGTCTGAGCCAAGCAGAGCATGGATTGATAGTACCATGGCTTGATGCAATTTCCAGTGAGTATAAAACACCCATGTATCGGTCGCAATCGGTCTTGCGGGCTCATCTGCATGTTTTGCTTGTCTATGTTCAGCGCATATGTGCAGCGCAAAATAATCGTACGAGGAATGGCCGAGATACACCAGCACAAAAGCTAGTGCGACGATTTAAGCAGATGGTTATACAACAATTCAAAACGGAACAGTCCGTATCGGTCTATGCGGAGCAACTAGACGTCACTGTGAAGCGCCTGAGCAACAGTGTGAAATCTGTGACTGGTCAGACACCGGCGCAACTCATCAGGCAGGAAATCGTGATCGAGGCCAAACGATTATTTGCCTATACGGAGATGACAGCGGCCGAAGTGGGGTATCGGTTGGGGTTTGATGATCCATCCTACTTCAGCCGCTTTTTCCAGCGCGAAACGGGCGTAAGTACCATGGAATTTCGGCGCACTCTCTTAGAGAAGTATTAAGTAGCGCAATGAGCGTTTGGAAAACTAAGTAACCTTTTTTGAATGCTGAAGTCATCAGTCAGCAAAATTATTGAATATATCAAGGAGACCTAAGAAAATGAGTTTATCAAAACTAACTCTCTCTGCAACGATGATAGTTTTTTCTTTTTTGTCTATTAGCTGTCTGCCTATAACGGCAGACAACGCTGGCAACAAGGAACTCGACCTAAAATTTGCTGGTGCGCTCGAGTTCTCCGATGAAGGAACGTTGTTTGTAGGAGATAATTTCAACGGTGCAATCTATGCCTTTGACATGGTCGCGGACAGTGCTTCGGGTGAGGTTGTCCCTTTCACAATCGGCAACATCGACGTCAGGATAGCCAACATTTTGGGTGTGGGCGCAAGTGCGGTGGAAATCAATGATATGGTGGCACATCCTATCTCGCAGGAGATTTTCATTTCCGTGTCCAGGATTGGTGGTCCGACATCTGTACCTGCTATTGTAAAGGTAACGCAGGATGGCGGGATTGAGTTGCTTGATCTTGCGTCCTATTCGTTCACAAAGCAGGCTCTCACCCACTATCCTGACCAGGAAACGACCTTTAGACCTCGCGGTATGATGCAGGGGGGACCAGCCCCTAGAGATCTAGCCAAGGGCGACATACCGTTAAGCTCGCTGGCAATTATGGATATGGTCTATCATAAAGGTGAGCTGTTTGTATCTGGGGTTGCCTATGATGATTTTCTGTCTACCTTACGGCGTATCTCTTATCCCTTTGACGGTACGCAGGCCGCAACTAGTGTAGAGATGTACCATATCGCACACGATCAATATGAAACACGTGCACCGATCAGGGCTATGTCCATTCAAGAAATAGACGGCCAAGATCAACTAATCGCAGCCTATACATGCAGCCCATTGGTACTTATTCCTCTGGATAAAATCGTAGATGGTGCAAAAATTGCGGCCAACAGTATCGGCGATATGGGCAATGGTCAACCGATTGATATGGTCCCTTTCACACTGAACGAGCAGACCATGCTGTTTGTGACAAGCAATAGCCGTTCACCGCAGGTTATTCCAGTGGGTGGATTGAATGGGGCACAAGCCGTAACCGATGTGGATTTTGAACGAGGCCCAAAACTCGATCTTTCTCCCCTCATGCCTTATGGCCCAGTTGGAAAACCAGTCATGTTCGATGGTGCTTCACTACATATGGCTCTCTTGGGTGATAATCTCTTTGTTTCATTAACACGCGATATGTGGACAGGAGATTTGAACCTAGACGCCAATCCAACCTTTTTCCCAAACAGAATGCATAATTTTGAGGCAGAGTTTGATTTCCCACAATACGGCGACATGTAAAGGAAACTGTCATGAGAATTCGATTGAAGCCCTCAATTTTAGCTATAACTCTGATAAGCTTGTTGCTTGTGGTCGTATACCGCAATGGTGGTGAAGACTCCACTCAGCGATATGTCCGTGCGGGTCAATCGGATTCGGCTGCCCTCGGAAACGAGGGCAGTTTGACCATCCCGTCACACGTCACTCAAACGGTAGCGCTAAATCTTTCGGAAAGATATTTGGATCACGCTCTCGTTGATTATGCCGAGTTGCTGCAAGTCTATGTAGGAACGGATAAGGATTGCTGTGAAAATAAGGAGCCGATAGCTGGTCACTACGAAGCAGACAACCAATCTGTGAGATTTATTCCCCAATTTACCTTCGTGGCGGGGCAAGACTATGTCATAAGAGTCCGACACCAGAGCGAAGATAATGGGGGGTTCTACAAACTAACGCCTTTTAAAATCCAGGCCAATACACCCGTCGTGCATCCTGAGGTCACCGCAATTTATCCTAGCGGTGATGTCTTGCCGGAGAATGTGCTTCGGTTTTACATTCGCTTCTCGACACCGATGAAACCGCATGTGGCCTTCGATTATATAAAATTGGTGGATGCCTCGGGAAATGTTGATGATGCCGCATTTATGAAGTTCAAACAAGAGCTTTGGAGCGAAGATCGAAAACGTTTGACTGTACTCATGGACCCGGGGCGCATTAAGCGGAACGTATCCACGAATCTGAGTTTAGGACCTGCTCTGCATAAAGGCGAGAGCTATCGATTGGTTGTAGAGGGGGGGTGGCCAACTACGAATGGCACAGAGACATTGGCCAGCTTCTCAAAATCTTTCGTTGTGTCGGATGCCTTAAGAGAATTGCCGACTTCGGCAAACTGGGAAATCACTGCACCCACGATTCGCACAAAAGATGCACTTGAAATCAAGTTTGATCGACCTTTTGACTATCAACTTTTGCACAAGGATATTCAGGTGTTTTCTGCCGAGGGTGAAGAGATCAAAGGGGAATCTTTCATAGAGAATCATGAAACGGAATGGCATTTCCAGCCAGATGAAGCTTGGGTGAATGATCAGATTACCATCGTGGTTGATAGTGAACTTGAAGATGTTGCAGGCAATAATTTTCGAGATTTGCTTGATCATTCCATTGGAACAGAAACAAGAGATAGATCACCTATTCTTATTTCGATCAAACTTACCCCCTGAAAATGTCTACTACAACCTTGAATACTGTTCGCTACAAAATCAAAAAGACTTACAAGGGTAACCCCAAAATGAGAAGAGGATTGAACGATGAAAGAAGTCACATCTGCAACTATATTTCTATTCAGTGATGAGATGACCTTTATCAATGGTGTGAATTTACTGGTTAATAGCAGTATTTAGACCTTTAACGACCAGCAGAATTTCTCCTGATGTACAGAGATTCGGAAATAAAACCACGTAACAACACCAGATCATAATAAAAGGAACATTGTCATGAAGAAAGAATTAATTGGAGGATATATGGAAGAAAAAAGAAAAAATTTAACTGTTATTTCCAAAAAGGGCAAAACATTTCTTATAGCACTTACAGTTTGGATTGCGCTACAAATAAGACGTTTTATGGCTATACCACTTATTTTAAGTGTCAACCAAGGTATAGACAATCCGGGTTGGATGTATACCGCGATTCTGGATGTTGTATCGGCCACTCTTGCGCCTTTTATTGCAGTGGCTATCTGGAAGTATCGAGGGCTCGGTGTTTGGATAGCCCTTATAGCGTATTTTACATTATCAATTGTCGATCATGG
>JBCCFC010001237.1:0-3995 GCA_039029935.1 Chloroflexota bacterium | reverse complement strand
TCCCGACCCTTGCGGTCGCCCCGGCTTCCCCACGCGGGCGCCCGCAAGGGTGCGCCCCTACGAGTATGTCTATGGTGTTGTTGACCATTACAAAAATGAATAACTATCATCTTCAACTCTTCAACTCTTCAACTCTTCCACCTTTCAACTCTTCAACTCTTCAACTCTTCAACTCTTCAACTCTTCAACTCTTCAACTCTTCAACTCTTCAACTTCTTCTCCTCTAACGCTCGCCAACGGTTTTGGATCACGCGATGCTCTAATCCGGGCGCAATCGTGCGCATGGTTGCATTGCGATCCAGTGACCATTGTGGCGGTGCTTGTGATTCAGTTTTAAAGAGTTCATATAATACCATAACAATGGCCGATAAGTACACCATACTGCCTGTCACCCACACAATTGCGCCTGTGGCGATTTGGTCATACATGACATTAAAGTTAGGTAGCTGTAGATAGCTTGCATGGGCTTCGGCGTATTGTGGGTAGATGGGCGACATGGAAAACGAGATGGAGATACCCGAAGACATGTTGGCAATTTCGACTGCAAGCAGATAGGGGATATGGAGCCATTGAGGGTAGGAAGCATGGATGCGTGGTCCTGTACCCATAATAGGCCACCAATATACCACTCCACCGAGAAACAGTATCCATAGGTAGCCTGTGCGTGCAACCAGTGAGTCCATCACCAGCCCGACAACCATCCGATCATGCCAGGCAAAAAATAGCGCAATAAACGCAAGGAGAGCAACCCCTGGTTGTGTCACAACACGGATAGTATTCCCAAGCGAAAACCATTGTTGACGTTTCCCATAGCGGAGGATATGTCTTGTAATCCAATGACGGGCAGCAGTTGGTAGCCCCCAAACAATGGTATGAAACGGACAGGCATACCATAGAAGTGGGGGGACAACCATGCAGAGAAACACTTTTTGTACAGCGCGCGCACTCATCAAGAAATCACTCCATGCATAGAGCGGTGCAACCAATGCAAGTACTAACAATATAGCGGCTTCAATGGCAACGATGAGCCGATTGCGGGTTGCCAACTTGGGGTACACGCGGTGAAGTTGTCGCCACCCATTGATGTACAGCAACAGAAAGATGAGGATGAGCATAAGTGAGACTGGTGACCAAACATCGTTTAGTAACAATTTTTGAATAGGCATAGATCCCCCAACATCAACCCGTCAATTTTTTCATGCAGTGCATTTGCTAATAAATATTGTAATTAGTCTCTAGGGATAGAGCGTTTTATGATTTTACATAGAAGTTAATTCAGCATAGAATTGATGACAGACACCCCTTTCGGGGTGTCTGTGCTAACACAGTTGTCTTTACGACCTCCTGTTAGCCGGAGTGAGTTGCTCCTCGAGATTGTTAGATAGGTTTATGCTCAGAACACATTCACGTTTCCGCTACCCTTAATCCTGAGCCACAGAGCGACCGACTGGAACCACATCGGAAGGTGTGATGGCCTATCTAACTGCTGCTACAATGTAGCTCTCTGTTAGCTCCTTGTCTATCGATAAAACACCGTAGATTTAGGAACTATAGTATACTATCACACTGTAACACATGCATTAAAAGCATGTTTACTGCAAATGGATGAATTTCATCCATCAAACTCAATAATCATACAGAAGACGTACAAAAAATGCAAAGGACAAAAACTATTATGCGCGCAGTTCAAGTGAAGGCCCGTGGTCGGGTTGAATTTGTTGAAGCACCCAAACCAGAGCTACAACCAGGACATGTATTGGTGAGATGTCAAACACTCTCACTTTGTGGCAGCGATATGTACATGATTCATCATCTGCCGGAGTCAATGTACCCCCTGCCACCAGGGACGTCGGGACATGAGATGGTGGGTATTGTTGAGGCCGTTGATGCACCAGGTTCACCGTTGCAGGTGGGGGACGAGGTACTGGCGTTGGTACATGGGCAGACAGCTATGGCCGAGTATTACCTCGCACCTGCCGATTTTGTGTTTAAATTGCCAGAAGGAGTACCCAAACAACATCTGCTCCAAGCGCAACAGTTTGGAACCGTTATTTATGGGTGCAAAGTGTTGCCCAATATTATTGGCAAAAATGTTGTCATTATTGGGCAGGGGTCTGTCGGCTTATGGTTTGCGACAATGGTGCGACGACTGGGGGCGTATCGCGTCATCACGGTTGATATCCAAGAACACCGGCTGATTGCCAGCAAACTCTATGGTGCCACACATACCATTCACAACAAAGACATGGAAGAGACGGATGTGATGGCCGCTGTGCAGGACATCTTTGATGGCGAACTCGCCGATGTGGTGATTGACGCTGCGGGGGAACCACCGACGATTCGGTTGGCCTACGAATTGATTCGGCAAAATGGCTTTGTACTCTATTTTGGGCTACCGCATATGGATGAACTCGTCCTGCATCCAATGAACTTTTTCCGCAAGACGGCCACCACAAGAACCATCGTTGGCGCCAATGATGACCCAAATCTGGTTTCTACACGCATGGCCCTAGACCTGATTGCCAGCGGTGCGGTCGACGTCGGCCCCATGATGACACACACATTCCCCTTTGACCAAGTGATGGATGCCTATGAGCTTCATAGTACACGCGATGAAGGGGCGATTAAGATTTCGGTTGATTTGTTTTAGACACAAATGAAAAGAGGCGTTGCAAATATTCTGCAACGCCTTTTGATTATGCAGGTCAGAAAGAGGTTGAACATGAAAAGCTGAACTATGGAGTCACTCCTGCAAAGGCCGGAATCTACTCTGGTACAACGCTGATTCTTGCCCTCGTAGGAGTGGTTAAATGGACTGGTCAAATTGTTCAAACTCTTTCTGACCATTACAGAATACGCATGATTTTCTCCTTATGTGAAAGGTTGAAGGGTTGAAGGGTTGAAGGGTTGAAGGGTTGAGGAGTTGAAAATTCATCTCACCTCCCTATCTCCCTGTCTCCCCATCTCGCCGTCTTCCTGTCTCCCCATCTCCCCTTCTATCCTGCAAATTCAAATGCTTCAACACCCTGTACACCGACTTCGGCCACAAACAGGCTACCTGCGTGAGGCGTTTCGGCCAGTGCTTCTTCGCTTAACCCACGACGTGCGCAGGTGATGTAGAGTTGGTCCAAATTGGGACCGCTGAAGGCGCAGGCGGTGACTTGGGCGGCGGGGACATGCACTGTAGCGAGATGCTCGCCTGTGTTGGGATTCCAGCGTGTGATACGTGAACCACCCCAATGTGCTACCCATAACATGCCCTCGACGTCGCCTGTCATGCCGTCGGGGAAGCCTTGCCCCTCTGGGAGCGTGATGACAGGACGGCGATTTTCAATTTCACCTGTGTCTGCATCAAAGTCAAAAGCATCGACTGTACCTAATGGTGTATCGATAAAGTACATCTGGGTTTCGTCTGGCGACCAGACAATGCCATTGGAAATTTGGACACCTTCCACCATCTTGCGATACCCTAAATCTGTATCCAATACATACAGGCTACCAGTAGCACCACCCTCGTCAATCGGCATCGTGCCTGCCCAGAAACGACCACGTGGATCACATTTGCCGTCGTTAAAGCGATTGCCCGGTATATCTGGCTCTGGATCCGTGATTACGCTCACTTCCTCGGTGTCCAAATCGAGGCTGGCAAAGCCATGATGAAGAGCCAACATCAACCCACCCGATTCACGCGCCACGACTGTGCCGACATGTTGGCCGACATTGATGACGCGGTCGCTGTTGTCCACTGGGTTGTAGACATGGACCTCATTCTCCATGATGTTCACCCAATAGAGAACTTGGTTTTTTGCATCCCAAATAGGACCCTCACCCAAATCTACTCTGCAATCCAAAACTAATTCCGCGTTGTATGATGGTACTGACATTTGTTTTCTCCTTAAAGTTCACAGAAAGGGCAGGAAGATTCATAAGGAAGTCGTCATGACGTATGAATGTGGTGATCCCTGCCCGTTATACGCAAATTTCGGGCTGTCGCC
>JBCCFC010001236.1:0-3996 GCA_039029935.1 Chloroflexota bacterium | reverse complement strand
GTGAGATTCCTGCACCTTAAATAGACGCGCCAATTGTTTTTGGATGTCTTTGGTTGTCTGATTAACTTTGGTTAAATTGACATATAGATGCTGTCCGTCATCTTCTGGCAGATATAATGGAATTTCTTCTACAATAAAATGTTCTGGCTTTGCACGCAGCATTCCACCACAACCTAGAATATTGGTTGTGATGTAGGGAAGTTCATTGTATTCTGCTAACTCTAACATTAAAGGTCTCTCTCAGCAGGAAGATGGGTTCCAAAAACGGTGACGATAACCTCTTGTATTGGCGTTACTGTCAGCCCTAGAGAAGCACCCACTTCGTGATTGTAATTATGTTGAAATAGCATCATTAAAACAAATGATACTGTAGTGAATGGGATTCCAGGTCAACGCACCAAAGCGAAACCCAGCCTCCTCGACCCAATGACGCACCAGTGAGGCAGGCACAAAGCTGGTTGCCAACAGTTCTTCGCTGATGGCTAAGCGCCCTCCGGGTTTGAGAATACGGCGCACTTCGGTTAATGCCCGAAAACGATCAGGCACTTCGGTCAATGTGCTAATGGCGACCACCAAATCCACGCTGTGGTCTGGCAGTGGCAGTTGATAGACACCTGCACAATGGAACTGGACGTTGTTATCGCATCCCACACTTTTGACCCTTGCCTGCGCCTTTTGCAACATCGGCTGTTGGATATCAACGGCATGGACCACGCCAGTCTCCCCCACCATACGTGCCATCTCACAGGTGAACGTTGCCGTGCCACACCCCAAATCAACCACAGACATGCCTGCCCCAAAGCCAAACAGTGCCAGTGTCGCCGATGGTTCTCGGTAGCTCATCCGCACAGGGTGGTCGAGCCATGTTGAGAGTTGATGGGGCAATGGATAGGGTTGACGATGGTGCATCACCCGTAAACATGCCTGTGTACCAAGGGCCGTGCCAAAACTTAACGATAAAAGACTTTTTAGCATAGCAAATTAATTTCTCTCATGGTAATTCCTCTATCCTATTCAGTTGTCCCGTTCAGTGAGTCTCCGTGCGGGTTAAGCCTGCAAGATTAACCCGCATGGAGACTCACTGAACGGGAAATCATGGTTTTCTGAACTACCTCTAGTCTGCCGCCGGAAACACGATATTTAACACACCATTGTCAAATTTTGCGTTGCCTGCCTCACGCTGTGCTAAGGCTGTTGGCAGGAGCAGCTCGCGTTTGAAATTTCCGATGCGAATAAAGAGTTCATCTCCCCGTTTGGAGAGCTTGACTTTTTCCAGCTCGACATTGGGTAACGGCAGTTTGAGTACGTAGTTATCACCATCTTCTTCAATCCGCTGTGTTTGCCCAACAAAAAGAATATCATCAGGGTTGTGTTCGCTAAAGAGCGTGTCAGCCAAGGTTGATAGCATTTCCAGCCCCACCATCTCTTGGTCACGCCAGGGAGCCTGCAAAATGGGCAAAGGATAAAAATCCTGCCCAATGCTTGTCAGATAGCGTGTCTGAATTTCTTGCAACCGATTGAGATAGGGGTCAGGACTGGGCGTGACAATTTGCACACCGCCAGCGTCATCTATAGCAATACCAGGCAGAATACGGTTGACAATAGCGGCATCGACAGGATAATTGAATAGCGATAGATAGGTAATCGCCCGTGCCGCTTCTTTCAGTACCATCTTTTCGGGATTCAAAACGACACGATAGCTGGTGATATCACGATTGCTCAATACTTTTTGTAATTCTTTGACACCAGCAACCAAATTGGTCAAGCCTTGAAATGGGTCTTTGTCCGTCACCAAGCGGCGTAGAAGACCACCAGCAATGCGCGTGGTCGTGGTTGTGTTGGCACCAGACCCTGTGAATCGCTCGACATACCACTGGAAACTTTCGGGCATGGTCAGCAGGCGCATGGTTTCACCTGTCGGTGCGGCATCAACAACCACGCAGTCAAAGTCACCAGTCATGGCTTGACGGTGAATGTGCAGTAGGCTGACGACCTCTTCCATGCCAGGGATAATCGCCATTTCTTCAGCAACTGCTTTATCCATGCCTTGGCGACGGAGCAGGTTGCCAACATAGTTTTGCATGTGCCCCCAATGTTCTTGAATTTCTTCAATGACATTGATTTCTTGGGCATATAGATTATCAGCAATTTGCTTGGGTTGGTTGCTCAGGGCAACATCCAAACTGTCGGAGAGGCTGTGGGCGATGTCGGTGCTGACGACCAAGGTGCGCTTCCCTTGTTGCGCACAGCGCAGTGCCGACGCTGCGGAAATCGTCGTCTTGCCAACGCCCCCTTTGCCCAAATAGAGAATAATTCTCATATACATATCCTCCTGTTTTTCATTAGAATCAATTATACGATTTGTTCAGTAGGTCAGTATTCGGTGTTCGGTATTTGGTATTCGGTGTTCGGTATTCTATAACTGAGCACCGACCTACCGACCTACCGACCTACCCACTGCATACATGCTCAATACGCAGGAAGCATCCAGCATGTTGCATGAACGATTGATTCCTCGGCTGACCGAGCATTACTCCTCAGTTGCATGATTATTTTTTGAGGATATGATGTTGAATAACCATAGTCCAACGGCCAATAGACCCGCAGCAACAAAGTAGGCGGCCAAACGACTTAGGCCAAACCAACCTCGAATTTGCCACCAAAAGCGAGGTAGCTGTAGCCAATATGTCCAACCCCAAGGCCAGCGATGCCCAGTTTGGAGCACATATTTCCCTAAACGGTTGCCAGGGCTCCAGGCAATAATGTAACAACGACCACTGACCAATGTGGTTGTGTCGATTAATGGTCCAGGATAGTAATAGGCATGGGTCAGCGCATCGCGAATAGGGACACCCAGCGCATTTGGCGGTGGTGCAACAACGGCACTATAGCCAGCGGGAATGGCAACAGGCAGTTTATGTGCATCGGCACTGTAGGGCAGGCTTTGGGCAATAACCGCAAATGCAGGAGTGATGGCATTGTGCCATTTCAGAACAGGCACATACATCTGAACGCGCAGTCGTTCACCTGCACGACAATCGACACTATACACATGATAGCGACCCGGATGGCGAATTTCATTAAAAAGTAAGCGTTTGTGCCGAAAGTCCGATAACTTCACATTGTGACTTAACGCCCCTGCCATCCCCTCAACGTTCGGTGCTTCAGATATGCGATCTGGGTGTTTTGGAAAGACAGGCAAGCTACCCGCTAAATCTGTCCCCGTAATTGGTAAATTTGATTCATTCATGTCCATGTATGTAGTCTAACATTGCATACGACACTGCGTCAATCTGGGCAGTGTTTGGTGTACTCGGAGAGTTCCTCGGTATTCAGTAGGGAAGTAGGTTAGTCATCAGTAGGTTGGTCATCGGTAGATTGGTCATCAGTAGATTGGTCATCAGTAGATTGGTCATCAGTAGAACTGAATATAACCGAATACGGACGTACCGAATCACCGATTCCCATACTATATGGCAAGGGTATCAATATAGCCAAATATTGACTGGCATAACAATCTATTCTACAATCTGGGTATCTAAATATGTTTTGTGAAATAAAGAGCAATATTATTCATAGCGGACTTATCTATGCCAGATTTTAAAAAGACAGATTTTAAACAAACAGATTCTATACCAGAAGATTCAACACAGGTAGATTTAAAACAGGCAGGCTCAACACAGCCTGTGTTATCGTTAGTGGTTCCAATTTGGAACGAAGAAGAGGTGATCCCAGAGTTGTACCGACGCGTTGTAAGCGTCATGGACAGCACCAACAAGCCGTGGGAGATGGTGTGTGTCAATGACGGTAGCGAAGACCGTTCTTTGGAAATGCTCCTCGACTTGCATGAAAAGGATTCCCGAATCAAGGTGATTAATTTTAGTCGCAATTTTGGGCATCAGGTTGCCATTTCTGCGGGACAGGACGGAGTTGTGCATGTCACATGTACAATCGAGGCGAGGCCGAAGAAGAGTGCTGGACTGGGTCCATGCATGG
>JBCCFC010001235.1:0-4000 GCA_039029935.1 Chloroflexota bacterium | reverse complement strand
GTATAAACCAGTATCACAGACTGATTATCTGTGACGCAGGTGGCCAACCTGCGATACGGTCCTTGTATAGGAAAGTATAAACCAGTAACCAGTGTCACTGAGTGGTTAGTTGTGATGCAGGTAGCCAACCTGCGATACTGTCCTTGTATAGGAAAGTATAAATTAGTATCACAGATTGGTTATCTGTGACGCAGGTAGCCAACCTGCGATACTGTCCTTTACTCTAGCGTTACCCTATAAGGATAAAATTTAGTCTCACGTTTTAAATGTAAGTCATCGTATGTGATCTGCGGTTGTTTGTCAAGCGGTGAATGGTTCCCCATGATACTCCTATGATGGCGCGAGTGTTGACAATCTTGTGGAGATGGTTGTGGTTAGCGTGGTTGCAGAAAGTTCATCGAGTTGAAGACATTCTCCGCCCAGTTCAGCGGCGAGACGGTTCGCCAAATGCAATCGTGGGAACTTTTGCTCACAGTCAATCACCAAAGCCGTCCACTGTTCTGCCGCCAGTTGCTGCGCAATCTGTTGAACCTCATGCCAGATATGTTGCTGATTTCGTTGTGGTTGACCATCAAGTGTGACATTGGCGCGGCCATCACTCAGGATTACCAGTAGTGGAAGTATCTGCTCACCAGCACGTTGTGTTTGCATAAGCGTTTGCTGCGCCAGCATCAACCCGCTGGAAAGAGGGGTGCGTCCGCCCGTGGGCAACTCGGCCAAATAGCGTTGCGCAAGCTCTACCGAGTTGGTGGGGGGCAGCACCAGTGATGCCTGCTGCCCCCGAAAGGTGATGAGTCCCACTTTGTCCCGCTTTTGATAGGCGTCAATCAATAGGCTCAGAATAGCTCCCTTGACGGCGGTCATGCGTTGGCGCGCGGCCATGCTTCCGGATGCATCAACTACAAAGAGGATGAGGTTGGGAACACGGGCGGCACGGACTTTTGTACGTAGGTCACGTGACTGAATGGGTAATAGGGTTTGGGTAGGGTTGCCAGCGATACGTATGGCTGCAGTGCGCAAGGTGGGTGCAAGTGCTATATCGCTCATCTGCTGGACGGACAGGGTGGGTATCTGCGAACGGATGACGTATCCCTGCCGAGTATTGTTCTGGCGAGTACGACGACCAAGCGTGGATGTCACCTGTTTTGGCGTCTGAATGGGTGCTGTGGATTGAAACCGCCTGACTGCAAAGGGATCGCCAATACCTGAAACTGTCTCACTTGTGGATGATGAATCGGATTGATTCTGTTCGTGCTGATCATCCTGCGGGTCAATCCTCCTCCTGTTCTGCGGTTGATGGCTCACGATCCGAGGACTGCTGTGATTGATTCTGCTGTGATTGGTCTTGCTGATGTTGCTCCACAATCTGTTCAAGCTGTTCTTGATCCAGCCCCGGCTGCTCAAAGGGTTGGCGACGACGGCGGTGCAACAGCGCAAACTCGGCGGCTTGCTGCACATGCTCGGCAGTCACCTCGGTCAACTCTTCCCACGCAGCCAATGTGCGCGCCGTCTTGTGCATCACCAAATCAGCGCGCATTCCATCGACATCAAAGGCAATGCAGATTTCAGCGATGAGATCAAGGAGCGAGTCTGGCAACGTTACAGAAGGCAACAACAACCGCGCAGCTTCAATTTGGGTACGTATCGCGGATTCGGACTCAGCATACTGTCGCGCAAAAGACTCTGGGTTGGTTTCAAACGCCAACCTTCGTCGCACCACCTCAGTACGAATTGACTTTTCACGCGAGCCAGCCACATCCACTGCCAAACCAAATCGGTCCAATAATTGCGGACGCAGTTCGCCCTCTTCAGGATTCATCGTCCCCACCAAGATAAACCGTGCCGGATGGCTCACCGAAATGCCCTCTCGCTCGACCCGATTCACCCCCATCGCCGCTGCATCCAATAGCACATCCACAATATGGTCGTTGAGCAGGTTCACCTCGTCAATGTAGAGGACTCCCTGATGTGCCTGCGCCAACAACCCCGCCTCAAAGCGTTTTTCACCGCGTTGCAGCGCACTCTCTAAGTCAATGGTTCCAAGCAGGCGATCTTCCGTGACACCCAGTGGTAAGTTGACCAGGGACGCTGGTCGCAATTCATCGACAACTCCTGCCTCTGGGAATAGATCGTTGGGTAAATCTGCCACCCCAAAAGGAAATGGGCAATTAGTCGCCACTGTCACTTTGGGCAATAGAGCGGCCAGTCCGCGCACCGCCGTTGACTTGGCTGTCCCCTTTTCACCACGAATGAGGACACCACCGATGGATGGGTTGATGGCGTTGAGAAGGAGGGCGAGTTGCATGTTGTCTTGGCCGACAAGCGCGGCGAATGGATAGTTTTTCATGAACATATTTATTTTCTAGCCTTCCTCTAGGTAGGACAGTATCGCAGGTTGGCTACCTGCGTCACAGATAACCAATCTGTGATACTGGTTTCTACTTTCCTATTAACCGTTCGTAACTGCTGTCGCTGAGGTCGGTCAATCACACGTTCCATTGGTGCCTCAACGGAAGCAATTGACTGCTGCATGACGGGCATTGTTACCAGCGAATCATTTTGAATCACACTTACATCTGGATAGATGCTGTGTTGCGTTGACTGAACATAGGGGGGCAATTGCGAAATTACCAATTCTTGTAGAGCCGTATGTACCTCCGTCTTCGCAAAATATTTAGGCGTAATCAGCGGATTGAGCGCACGGGCAATTTGAACAGCTAAATGGCTATGAAACCTTTCCAATGTAGACCATCCTCTAGGTATGGATCCATACCCGGGAATGGGGTTGTAGGTGTCGTGCCATTAGATGATGACATGTCAAGGTCTCCTTTTAATATGCAAAACTATCCGTTATCATTGGACTCGAGTTTATCACGCTCTCCGATTATAACCAAACTGAATAATGAAATAAATTGAATATTTTAGTACACTTTCGACTGTAATTTCTCCACCATTATCTTGTACCAGTGTATTGGTGATAGTCAACCCCAGCCCAGACCCGCTACCGCTATTCTCTAATCCCTCATAGGAACAGTTGGGTCATCACGATAGTATCCTGTAATTCACACAAAAATTTAACTTCATTTAAACCAAGTTTAACATTTCCTGTCGCCCGCCGTGCTACAATGATTCATGCAAGGACCGTTCGTCATCACGGACTTGTGCTTATCTAGTTTGTTGGTTGTAACTTTCGAGCGATGGCTGAAATATCCTTTGTCTTCGGATATTTCTCTGAGCTAAGTCATCGCTCGGGGGTTACAGAATTATATCAGCAACTTGTAGCCCATTGTCTATAATCACCCCATCTGCTAAACGCAGAAACCCTTTGGTTTGGCACAGAATCACTCGCTCCAGGATAGCGGACTCACCATAATATCGTTGCAGATGGTGAAATCCACGCAGGTCATTGCTCGATGGTCGCTCTTTGAGCTTTGCTTCCAGCGCAATCAGGTCGGTTCCCCGTTCGATCACAAAATCAACTTCATTGCCATCATGTGTGCGCCAATACCAGAGTGAGGGGCTGTTGATACCGTGATTCAAAAATGTTTTATGGATTTGAGTAAAGCAATACGTTTCCCAGACGCCGCCCGCTAACGGCGACTGAATCAACCGCGCCCAGCTATCAATGCCCAGCAGATATAAAAGCAGCCCTGTGTCTGTGAAGTAAATTTTGGGCGACTTGACCAGCCGCTTGCCAATATTGCGATGATAGGGTTCGAGCAAGTAGATCAGATTGGATGCTTGCAAAATCGACACCCACGATTTGATGGTGTTGGGTGCAACACCAACATCACGAGCAATATCCGCAATGACCAGAATTTGTGAAGAGCGGATGGCAAGCGCACGAATGAAACGGTTAAAGTTACGCAGATTTTGTACGTTAATTGTGTTGCGTACATCGCGCTCTAAATAGGTCGAGACATACGACGGAAACCATGTGCGTGGCGAGAGATTCGATTGGGTATAGAGGAACGGATAGCCCCCATGAATAATGAATTCC
>JBCCFC010001234.1:0-4002 GCA_039029935.1 Chloroflexota bacterium | reverse complement strand
CTCCAACAATCTCAGTCCCCTCTCCCTTCCTGATTTAACATACTTTGGGAATGCACCCTAATGAGATTACTTATCTCAACCAGACCATATCCCGCACTCTGCGCGCCACCAATACTATGATGTGTCGGTACGTTATGGGGTGTTAACCACTGCTGTAACTGCCCCCCTATCTCTTCATTAGGGACAAGGATTGCGCCTGTCAAAATTTGCCCCGCTGATAGCACCTCATAGCGGTAGACATCACCATGTGTTTTCGTTGCGCGTCCAGCGTGACGGTCACGACGTGTATGGATAGAAACAGAACGACTTGCTTTTTTAAATGTTGGATTGCTGCTCCATTGCGAAATAAATCCAGCCTCAACTCCTGTCGATTTCTCAAAGTTGCTCTGTTCAGGATCGAGTAGGGCAAAGTCCTCAACCTCCAAGATTTCGCCTTTTTTTGTTTTTTCTTTGTGCCAAGAGAGAGGAACAGGTAAGCAACGTTCATTTTCGACATCATTTTCATCATAGGCTAGATAGGCGTTCAGAAAGCGTACAGAGCCATCAAACAAGTAGGGTCTGGTCCACTCCATAAAGACTTGGTCAACAGAGCCATGCGTATTGCAACATTTGGCAATAAGACCGCGTATCATGCTGCCTGGAATATAGTCATAGGAGACGCGGCTATTGGGATCACCTTGAGCAGAGGTTGCCAGCAACGGCTCAAGTAGGCGAATGGTATAGGTTAATGCAATCATGAAGCATCTATCTCCTCTGTCACATATGCTTGAAAGTGATGAAACCACTGGCTGGTCAACTCAAACTCATCCATATCTTCCAGCCACGCGGTCAGCCGCCCATGTCCCCGATTGCGCGCAGTCCCTGCCCGACGCAGCCCTTTCACACACGCCGCCAGTAATCCTTGCTCCAGTGGGGTCAACCGGTCCAGTGGCTGGTCAAATGTGAGTTGTGCTTCAAAGGCCGTCTCGCGCAAAATGACGCGTATATTGCGTAGTGAGTGTGGGTCTGGTGCACCATCTGATTGCAGTGCCGTTTGATGCCGGATGGCGGTCAGGCTATGGGTGACATCTTCGGGCGTCAACCCATCACGGTCAATATGGTAACGAATTGCTTCACGCAAATCACTTGGCAATCGAGCATGCCCTACGGCCACCATACCTTTGTCACTGTGTGTACTGCCGGGGCGACCAAATAGACGGTCTGCGGCCTGCTTAAGCAGTTGGTTGCCGGATGTTGATGTTGCAGACAAAATGTCTGCGCAGGATTCGCTTAATAACCCCTTCAATGTGCGTCCATGCAGATAGGGGCATCCCCACTCATCCAGCAGCACATCTTGGTCCACAAGCCCAGGAATCCCACTACCACTGCCAAAAGAAGCATCGCTTTTAAGCTCAAAACGAAGCCAGCATTTATTCATAGTCGTCCTCTCCCTGCATGATAACTTCCTGTTCAATCATCTCAATGGCGTCAAAATAGACACAATCACCGCCTACCCAGCCTGTCTCCTGATAATCACCACCGCCAGTGATATCAATCGCTGGCAATAAACGCTGGCTGTGATAGTGCAGACGAAAATGGCGGACATCATCGGAGCCTTTGTGGAGTGCATCACGCAACATCATTACCTTACTACGCGGCCACACATCGTCATCTTGAAATGCATGGAGTAGTTGTGTAAAGTTGGACCATGTGTGCCAATCCATTTGCTCAGTCGACGCCAACTTTACATTTAGGTTGGCGTTGTCGATGCGCAATGGGCGCATTTGCAAATCTAGCGTCTCACTCTCTTTGCTTTCCTCGCTCATGCGCCAATCAAGTGCTGGTTGTTTCCGTTCAAACACATCTTTTGCATTTTTACATAATGCCTCACTTAACCCATACGCACGTGCAAATGGATAGCGAACCTTGACAATGGCAACGCCCGCTGCGGCCACCGCGTGTATCTCTGATTCGTGTCCATCTTTGAACACGGGAATTTTTTGTTGATTAAAGACTTGCAGAAATCGTTGTGCTGCCATTAGCCCAATTCGTCCGTCACAGATAAAGGTCACATCATCACCACCATAGACAATGGGGCGGATTGATAGAAAGATAGATGACTTTAATTGACGCCTATCGTGCGAAAGGGAGGGTTCAATTAAGGGAGCAGAACCATAATCTTCGTAGCCATTCCACCGCGCAACCTCTTTGACAACCTCGGCCATTGCGGTCAACCCGGCCTGACGAACAGCACCAGAAAAGTGTCGCATCTTCTGGATATATGAGCGGTTGGCATCCCCTTTTTGCGTCTTGAATGCCTCCCCCCAGTCTTCTAAATATTTGCCCATACTGTTACCATCTGCATGCACAACCGCCACATAGCTAAAATCACCCTCTAAACGCCCTAGATTATCGAGATCATCGGGAAAAACCAGTGGTTCATCAGAACGCCAACGCCCCTGATTACTCATTTCATCAGGAAAGACCCATTGTGAGGCATCAGACTGCTCAATAACATCTTTTAATAGTACCGTTTTTAGTCGCTCTTTGGCAGGGTTGTTGTTTGCCCACTTTGCTTTTACTTCCATTGAGATTGGTACAGATGGGTCATCGCCAGTCTCAATAGTGATCGGTGATTCAACCAATGCTGCTGCTTGCCCAGTAGAGAAGCAATTAACCGATACGCTCACACCTTGCAGTGGTTGTGACCACTCACGCAGACTCTTTTTTGCAGCCAATTTCTTGTGAGCATTTTTCATCACCTTGGCTAGTGATTCTTCATCCCAATCAAACGCTTCCATCACCAGGACAACATTTAGTCCCGGTGCCTCACACAGCAATTTCCGGCTTAATGTTTGAGAAAAATGCTTGGCATCCGCTTCACGCCGAAAGAGCAAGACCGTATTACCGCCACCAGCATAGAGCAATTCCGCAAGAACACCCTGCCCATCCTCACTATGTTCGATCATCTGCGCTTTTGTTTGGGGCGATTTGGCATCAATTTCATCTTGAATGTAATAGCGATTTTTCGGAAAAAATATCTCCGGCGATTGGCGCAGCCAGCCTTCGGAGGCTAGATGTACCAGATGCGATGCCCCGACATTTTCGCGCAAACGGTTGCTGTTAAAAATATATTTTTGGACGCCGACTGTGTCCACAATCACAAGCGTCATTTCTCGCATAATGTTCTCCTTATGAAAAGTACCTACTCGATATTCTGAGGCGAAACCTTCGGGAGGTGACGACACATACCTTGGTCAACAACATAATTTACCGTCACCTCCCGAAGGTTGGGTTGTACACTTCTAATTTACTAACCAATCATAAAATCTTTCGGGCAAATGCTCAAGGTCGCTGGCGCCAAAGACACGTATATTTCCCCCCTGTCTAGAATTGTTTTCACCAACGCGCCACTGTTCTTCCACAGCCTGCTGCAACCGCATTGGATTTAGGACACCACACACCAATCCAACTCTGGCCTCATCACCACCAAGTTGCCTAGCGCGGATCAGTAACTCAAACAGTTTGTTCTTGCATACTGACTGTATAGCACTACGTGTACATGAAACCGCATAGAGTTGATACCCTTGCATAGCAGCAACGTCAAACTCAAAATCAAACACCTGATTGGTTTGAATCGAACTTGCATAGTCATGTAATTTTGCCTTTTCCCGATTTTGATGAAAAGCCGTCAACGCCAACTCTTCAACCCAGAAACCATCCAAATATTCAACCCAATCGCCCAGATGTCCAAATGAATGATTAGACTCAAATGAGGTGATGACATCCTGCGGTGAAAAGGTGTCTCCCTCCTTTGCAAATGCATAACGCATCGCATCTGCAACCTCCTGCAAAAGCCGATGGGTTGGATATGGGATTGGGTTTTGTGGCATAAATTTTATTTTTTTTGACGAACGTACCAACTCGCCTTGGCCCAATTCAGGATTGCCACGCAAAAACATCATCGCTTCGTTATAGGCTGCATCAAGGTCGTCCCCTGATTTGCCGCAAATAGTCTGTTGG
>JBCCFC010001233.1:0-4003 GCA_039029935.1 Chloroflexota bacterium | reverse complement strand
TCAGAATCGAAGCAATCGATGACAGGATTGACAACGGCGGAACAGTTGAACACAATCCAATCGCTGGACAAGCTTCCCCCGTACATTTTGTTGGTGGCGCAAAGAACAGTGCCCGACGCAGAGTTTCGTGGTTTTCAATGGGACTTAAGTGATACCCTCCAACCACTGTACACGTTACAAGGCATTCAGGACGACATTCAATTGGAAATCGATATCTTTTTAGATGGCTCCATCAATAGCATTAATCGTACAATTACAATGAGCGATGTCCCGATTGATGTGATTGGTGTCTTGGATAAGTATGTGCGTGATTTTGAGATTGACACTGTAACCGAAGCGACGCTTGCGAGTGGTACACGCAGGTTTGAGTTTGCAGGTCAAAGTGGTAATATTGAATTAAGCGTCGAAATCCCAGATAGTGCTACTCAGATCCGCATTGTTGAGTTACAATAAGTGTGATGGATGGTAAAGTAACTATATTATGCTCAATCGTTTAAGTATCAAGTCAAAGTTAGTGATTGTTTTGATCCTTGTCAGCCTGTTCTCGTCTTTGCTTATTGGATATATCAGCTGGCTCGACAGCCAGGCCGCCCTTGAGGAAAGTACGAGAGACAAATTGGAGGCTTTGCGTTATAACAAGGCGATTCAAGTTGACACCTATTTTCGCAACATGCGCCATACAGTAGAAGTGTTAAGCGAAAATGATATGGTTGTACGAGCAATGGTTGAGTTTAGCCGGGCTTTTCGGCAGCTCGAAAATCGTAGTATACCCCTTGAATGGGACGCACAATTGCAACAGTATTACACGACCCAGTTTTTTCCGAGATTATTTGCCAATCTGCCGGGGCAACCAGACTATGCGCTTTACCGTCCTCAAAATCAAGCAGGTATCTATTTACAATATCAATATATTGCTCAAAACTCTTTTGAGGATCATGAGAAATATTTGTTAGACCGTATAGGTGACAAAAGTGATTATAACAGAATACATGAGTATTATAATCCACTATTCAGGAATTTAGTTCGAAAATGGGAGTTTGAGGACCTTATTCTGGTCAATATTGAAACGGGTGATGTCATCTACACTGTTTCAAAACAAGCCGATATTGGGAGTAATTTAGATCTGGGTCCCTATCGTCGCAGTAATCAAGCAAGAGCATTGGAGGCGGCACGGAGCAACACGGAACGTGGTGCCGCACAATTTATAGATTTTGAGCTAAATCGGCCCGGCTATGGATTCCCATCCGCATTTTGGTCTGCACCCATCTATAATGGAAAACATCTGATTGGCGTGATTATGATCAAGATATCTACCGATATCCTCAATAAAATCATGAAGGATAACGATCAATGGCTACAAACTGGTTTGGGAAAGACAGGTGAGGCTTATTTGGTCGGTGCAGATAATTTGATGCGTTCAGATTCACGATTCCGTGTTGAAGACCCCGAAGGGTATCAAGAAATTCTCAGGTCGTTTGGTACATCTAATCAAACAACCAAACTGATCGATAGTTTTGGAACAACGAGTATGGTCCAAGTCGTTTCTTCCGATTCGGTCAACAAAGCACTTCAAAATCAATCAGGGATAGAGTCAACGCTAAATTATCTTCGTCAACCCGTCATGTCCTCGTATCAACCAATCGTCGTGGAAGGGTTCCAGTGGGCCTTAATTACAGAAATGAGTATAGATGAAGCCTTTGAAACCCTGTATATTTTTCAACGACAACTGCTGATCTCAACAGTGATTGTTATTGCCTTATTGGCCTTCCTATCCATTGGAATTTCCAACCTTTTAATGAACCCAATTAATCGGCTCAAAGAGGCCGTACGGAAAATCAATGCTGAGAACTACCTTATCGATAAAGAGACAATCCTGAAAAAATATGATGGAACCACCAATCTCATTTCGGATATGAAAACACATAACCAAATTAGTTTGGATGTACAAACGAATGATGAAGTGGGTGAATTGAGCACAACCTTTAACGACATGTTATTTACGATTGAATACGATAGACAAAGGCTTGAACAGAAAACTCAAGAATCAACCTATTTGCTGGATAACTTGCTCCCAGTCATTACGACTCAACGTATACGCGACAACGAAAGCGATTTTATTGATGAAGAGCAACAGGTCACAGTTGTGGTTGCAAGCATTGTCGGGCTAGATCGTGCCTTAGCGGATATGACAAAAGACGAGACAAATGAACTGTTAGAAAAACTATATAGTGCATTTGGTACTGCGGAGAAGGAACAAGATATTGAGGCATTCACATCGTTCAACCAAGGTTTCATTGGTTTTTGTGGGTTTTCATCCCCCCATCTCGATCATGGCTATCGAGTTGTGTCTTTTGTCCAAAGCATCCAACAGACGCTTGAACAGCTAAACAAGCACCACAATTGTCAGCTCACATTACGTGCAGGTATTCATACAGGCTCGCTTTTTGGCAGTGCGACCAACACACACCAGCTTGTTTATAATTTATGGGGTGAGGCAATTTACATGGCCCAACGACTCCATGATGAAGCAATCTCCGATGTCGTATTGGTATCCGAACCTCTTGCTGATAGACTACGGGAACAATTTAACTTTCAACATGAGCGTGATATCCAATGGAACCAGAACAAGAAGCAAGAACCCCTACGCCGAATCGCATGGGTTTTAAGTTCCTAAAGGGGAATTGACTTCATGGACCGTATCCTGTCGCTTTCATCTGACATCTATACATGGGGGGTACTTCTCACAATTACCATCCCGTTGATTGTCATTATTTTAACCGAAATTGTCAATCGACTACAGCAACGCGGCCAGATGCGTCTTGCGCGTGCTGTCCAAAACTTTCGCGAACTGCATCTTCCACTCCTCGCCACGCGCCTTATCATGGGGCTTATCTTTGGCATGGACAATACGATGCTCCTTGTTCGTATTGTTGAGACATTGCAGTTGATTGTATTGATGTATAGCGTCTCGCAGTTTCTCGACGTTGTGACAGAAACCACAAGGATTGAGCCTAAACATGTCGAAAAACCAGGGAATGTTGATACAACAGAGAGTGACTTTGTTCTTCCCCGAATTTGGGGCGAAATCATACGAATCGTCACAATCGTTGTCATCCATTTTATCATACTTGGCAGTGTCTGGAGAGCACCCATTGAGCAAGTCCTGATCGGCTTGGGTATCGTATTGCTTGTTGTCGGGTTTGCCTTGCAAGACACCCTCAGAAGTTTCGTGTCTGGACTATTGCTTTCCCATGAAAAGCCCTTTTCTCTAGGACACTGGGTCAAATATGGTCCCCATGAAGGTCAAGTAATTGAAATGGGTTGGCGTGCTGTCTATCTTCGTACAGCGCATCGCGATGTCGTTGTTGTACCCAACAACTTAATCAGCAAGGATGTATCGGTCAATTGCACCACGATTGAGCCGTTACATGCTGGGTTTGTCCACGTTAGTTTTTCATACAACCATCCACCGAATGAAGTCAAGGAAATGCTGGTTAACGCAGCACTGGCAACGCAAGGGGTTGTCGCCAGTCCTCGACCCCATGCACGTGTGTTGGGCTATGATTACACCCAATTTGCCATTAATTATGAAGTGAAAATGTATACGGCTGAGTATAGTCAAATCGAATCTAGCCGTGATGAACTGCTGACCTATATTTACTATGCGTCACAACGATATAACTTTACCATACCCCATCAAACGACGATCTTTTATCAACGGAATGCATCCGAACTGGAGTCCGTAAATGATTATGAAGAATTGTTAGCCAGTCTGAAGAGCATTAGCATTCGACATTTCTCTGAAATTAGTCTATCAATACTCCAACAATTGGCTCATGATGCTGTATTCCAGTCCTATGGATTAGAAGAACAAGTCATTGGACAAGGCGATCTCTGTACTGGGCTTTATATCATTCTGACGGGAAAGGTTCGGTTAACGATTCATCACAATGACGCTCTATTACAGGCAAGTGAACAAAAAAGTAGCCAAAACTCGTTAAAT
>JBCCFC010001232.1:0-4011 GCA_039029935.1 Chloroflexota bacterium | reverse complement strand
CGGGCCCATTGAATTTGAGTTCACTTCTTGCGTTGGTTGGGCCTACTGCTCAAACGGACCCCACAACACTATCATTCTATCAATTATTATCGGGTGCCATACGTGAGGTTAGAAATGTACTCATGTCTGATCCAGCTACACGGTTTAAAAAGCGGTTTAAAGATGGGTCAATTGATTTTGTTCCAACAGATGACGTGCCGGAAGGAACCAAAACGCATCATCGAGATGAAGTCGATATTACCGAATCATCATCAAGTTCTGGCATCTCTGGTTTTCAATCGAATAGAGGAATGGGCAATGGTAACTGGACACTAGAGCCATAAAAGGTATTGATCTTTTGCTTATTGCTTAGTGATAGATAATTTAAACCTACCCCCGCACCACAATCGTCCCCATCTCCATCTCTGACAACCGCCGTGTCCCTGCTGGCGTCTTCAAATTGAGAATCGTCGGCTCAATCCCCGTATACCCCGCCACCCATAGGTCCTGCTTGGGCATGGCAAGCAACCACGCCGGACCATCGGCACAGGTGAGCGAGGCTGACTCCATGCGCACAATGCCATCCGCCGATTGTCGGGCGACTGTTTGCCCGGCAACAGTGGCGTTGAGCATGGGCCAGTCGAGCAGACCATCGTCGGTCCAGCGATATTTGAGTACCCACGCCATCAGGTCCACGTCGAGGCCAAGCTGCTCGCCATCACGCTTGTAGGAAAAGCGGGCAATGCGTTGTCCCTCACCCGTGTAGGTGAAGGGCTGCCCCACCTCTTCGGTGAAATGACCTGCGCGAATGGCCTGTGAGAAGGCGAGACCATCCTCATAATCGCTGCGGGCGGCTACCTCAATATAAAAGGCACAGATGGGGCGACCTTGATAGAAGGCGCCAGGCCAGCGTAGTTCCCAGAAGTTTTTGGGCGTTCCCTGATAGTTGAAGACTTCCAGCACCAGATCACCATCACGCGCCACCAATTGAATCGGAATCTCTTTGCCCAGCCGTGTATGCACCAGCGGACGCACGGCCATGTAGACATCACCACTGCTGATCACAATCGTCGGCTCTTCGGGCAGCGTCAATTGACCATTGGGCAGGTTATCGACATGCTGATCATTCACCCACAGATCATCAAGCTGATCCATCTGTGTCCAGATAAAGGCCGCTTTTGCACTTTGACAGGATGTCATTGAGCCAGAGGGCGCATACACACCAATGGCGCGATTTTTCTGCTGGACACCAAAGAAGTCACCCTCATCCAACAGATTACGCGTCTTGGTGCGGTCGGTGGCATGATAGCTGTCACCGAACCACTTATCGTCAATAATATAGCGCGTATAGAAGATGCCTATATGTGCATTGGGGCGGGTGTATTGGAGTAGGCATACGTTAGATTGTGGCTGGAAGCTCTGTGTGGCAACGCCCAGGGCATATTTGGATGTCTGATAGGTGGTAAAGGAGAGCTTGAGGTCTTTGGATGCGGTTTCCGTGATTTGCAACGGGTAAATAGTCCCACTGATGCTGGCGTCGAGAATATCCCCAACCCAATCAGGAACGATATCATCCGCCACCCACTGACGCACCATCTCGATTTCAGGATTTATCTCCCCCACAACTGAGGGCTGATAGGCGCGGCTAAAGGGACCCGCCCAGCGACCTGTGCCACCATGAATGTGGAGTGCAACGCTGAGGGCTAAACGCGCGGTCATTGTCCGCGCACGTTGGCGCGTCGGTTCATGCTCGATGAGATCACGCAGCCGCTTGAGCGCACGCAGCGTGACGGCTGTGTAGGTTGGGCTGTTATATTCCAGCGGATGCCCAGAGCGATTGGTAAAGATGATCCACTCCAGCATCTTCTTATAGCCGCGCTCGGCCAAACTGGGGTTGCCCAGCAGTTCGCCACCCAAGCATGTGTTTAAGATATCCAGCATCGCAATGTTTGTATACGCAACCCAAACATTGAGCCGAGAAATTTCCTCTAGGGCCAGATGGATGCTTTCTAGCAGGCGGCCATGTAGGTCTGATGAGATGTTGGCTACACGGTCGTTATGCTGAATCATCATCGGAATTAACGACTCAAGCACAAACTGCATGGCGTTGAGGTCTTCGACCGTGCTATCCTCACGCATCCAATAAAAATTGCCCATGTGCGGCGCAAACGGCTCGCGCTCTTGGCAATCCAAGACTGCCTCTAGCACCTTTTCGGCTAGAGCCAAGTCGTCCTCTGTTCCATTCTCAACCAACTGAGCTGCAAATTGAGCCGCCTTACGTGTCTCGTGGAATGTGCCATATTCGGTGGTCTTTGCCAACATATTGGTTTCAGGATTAAAGTCTTCTGGGATGGATAGTGGATTACGCTCTGAAATCAGTTTAGACATAAATTTTTTTACTCGATTATATGTAGCTAGTCAGGTGGTCAGCTAGTCAGCACTTCAGCTAGTCAGCACTTCAGCTAGTCAGCTTGAAATGCTGACCCGCTGAAATGCCGACCCGCTGAAATATCGACCCGCTGAAATGCAGCACCGCTGAAATGCTGACCCGCTAACTAGCTGACCGCAATATTGTTTCTAAATTCTAACTTATAATCTTCATTTTATGCAAGTACACCGCGCATTAACATGGATTTATCGCCGTTATTAAATTGGAAGTGTTGATTCACTTCTTCATGCCCCGGCATGTTCATCACATCTTCCAAGACGGCGACAGCCTGCTCATAGGTACGGGTATATGGACTATTTAATGCATTCCACACAAGTTGAGATCGGTCGCCTGTCTTATAGGCCAGCAATTCGCGCTCCATGTCCAACCATTCTGGCATAATATGCTCATAGAACACCTTGGGTGGCAGCTTGCCGACACGCAGCGGCTGGATGCCCTTCATGTTGATGATCGCAGGCACTTCGACCACAACATCGTCAGGGATGCCATCAATTGCGCCCTGATTGGGGACGTTTACCTCGAACTCACCCTCAACGTTGTTGACCAATGCGTCAATAATCGGCACTTGTTGTTCATGCGTCTTGGTTGCGCCAAACTCAGCACTCACACTGGATGAGGGGTCGTTGACCAATGCCTGAATCTTTGCCATCTTTTTGTCCAAATCAGCCACATACTTAGGCCGTGCAATATGCGTATCTGGCCCACCAAATGGCTCCCCAAACCAGAACTTTTTGGCGTCAATGTCAGTATGATACCACCATCCACCACGCCGCACAGTATCCCCAATGGGCATGTAGCCATAGAGCTTGTATTGATGGATGGCCCCGCGCGACATCTGCGCATCATGGGTACGCTCGGCGACATGTGTGGCCCAATATTCCTCGGCCTTGGTTTCAATCCACTCATCCAACACCGGATACATATCTTCGCCCTTGTAGATAAAGTGGGTCAACCACACATTGTGGTTCAGCCCCGGTGCTTGCCAAGTCAGGTCCTTGAGTTCATTAATTTCCAGCCCCAGGGTCATGGCTATTTCATAGACGCCATAGTGTCCATGACACAGCCCCACAATCTTGATGTCGCTCTCACGCGTCATCAGCGTACAGCCTGTAAAGACGGGGTTGCCCGATTGAATTAGCCAGGCATCGGGACAAATTTCCTCCATATCATGCACCACGCCCATCATGAGGTTGTAGTTGTAGAAGCTGGTGGGGATGGTGGCCTGCATGGTGTGATAGTAACCATGTTTGGCGATGATCTCGCGCAGGTCGGCTTGGTGATAGTGACTCTTGACGGCGGCGGTGTTGATGACAAAATCGGCATCTTGCAGTGAGGCACGGCGGTCGGTTGTGCGCTCAATCCGCAACTCCTGCCCCAGTTCCTGACTATAGCGTTTTGCCAAGCCCTCGATCATTGCCAAGCGTTCGCTGTCGATGTCCATAAAGCTGACCAGACTACCCGCCAAGTTGGGGGTCAGACAAAGGTCCTTGACCAAGCCCAGTGAAAAGGTGGCACTGCCCGCACCGATGACGCTAATTTTAATTGGTTTTGGCATGTGAAACTCCCTGTTAATGGTGTTCAGT
>JBCCFC010001231.1:0-4012 GCA_039029935.1 Chloroflexota bacterium | reverse complement strand
GACCCACTGTTGCCACAGGTGTTGCGGATTGGCTATAGTTGGGAGATCGACCAAATTGAACGGCAACAGGCGATTGAAAATGCACAGACGGAATGGGCAGGCAAGAGTGCGGCCTATTATGAAGAGATTATCGACACGCTACGCAGTGAACTAAACTATTGGGTGGGTCATGTGGGTGAGGTCTTTATCAAGAAGTTTATGGCGCATCACTTCAAGGATCAGGTGGTCAAGGGCGCGGACACCTTTAATCAGCCCCGTGACATCCAACTCACCCGCTTTACCCGTCTCTATTCCACCAGTGTTCAGCCTTATGGCGCACCTAGTTCCTCACAGATTGATATTTATGCCACCCCTGCCAACGCCGAGCATCTGCCTTGGGTGGTTGAGGTAAAAAATTGGCAAAATCCGGTGAGCAAGCCAAAGGTTGTGCATTTCTGGGAAGCAGCGCAGAATTTGGCCGAGGAGAAGGGGCATATGCAGGATGGAGAGATGGCTGGGGAGATGGCTATGATCTGTTGGTTTCATGCGCGCAGTGGCTTTACGGGACCTGCGAGGGACTTTTTGAAAGAAAAGGGGATTTTGTATACGGATGGCGAGGCATTGACCAAACTATTGCGTACATTTGAAGTGATTGAGAAATGGCGGGAGAATGAATCATGAAGGAATCTATGTGGCACTTGCGCTAATCACAATCGGATATTGCCGCAATGTCTTTCCTGTCAGGTCCACTTCAAAGGGCTGGTTATCGGGTCTGCTCAAATCACTCGACACATCCTTCTCGCTAAAAAGTACAATATAGCCCTTATCCAAACTGGCAGCAGTCAGATACCCAACCAATTGCGCCTGTCCATCTTCAAAGCGCTCTTTGCCATACCATACCTTGGTTTCGATGATAAACCGTGCCGCTTGATAGATGACGACCAAATCCATTTCGCCTGCCGTGTTAATCGACTCCAACACCACATGACCCCCAACGCTATCCAATGCTGCGGTGAGATAGCTCAACAACAAATACTGCCCACCAATTTCCAAGGGGCGGTCGGTTTGCTTGCTACGTAGAAGTTGCACCCCCTGCTCTTCCATCATCCGCTTAAACCCATCCATTAACCCATCCATGTTGAGAATGTCGTCAACGATGTAGCGATGACGAAAACTGCCATACACGTGTAAATCGGTAGGCACATCGCCATTGGCGGGTGAAAATGTCAGGATGAGCATCTTGCGGTAGATGGGGTTGGCAATGGTTGCGGTTAAGAGATTCCCTTGGCGTATCTTGCGCAGAATTCCGTACATAAGCAATTCTTGGGTCACTGGCGCACGGAAATTGGATCGTTTTTCATCATAAAACAAAATAGGCAACAGTCGTGCTTTATGCGGCATCGCCTTTGAGGTGATTGACGCAAAATGCGTATTATTTTCCGCCAACAAGTTAATCATGGCTTCTCCCACATGGCTTGCCAAAATCGTCTGGCGATGGTCGGGGACAATATCCTCTGTTAATATCTGTGCGAGGCGATTGACAAGGAAGGGTTGACCTTGTGATTCTCGGTAAATCTCATCAATGGTCTCCTTTGCAAATCGCTGACCTGTGTCGGCTGTGTATTGGTTTAAGAGCGCGGTTGTCTCTTCATCGGTAAAATACGGAACTTCATATTGGTCGGCAATGTTGAATGGCGATTGTGTGCCACCCAGCAACGCGGGAATATTGCGTACACCCACAAGAACAATGCTTTGTAGCGCATAACGCGTGGGCTTATGACGATTTAGATACATGTCACGGAATGCACCCAGCATCGGTTCGGCCAATTCTGCCCCCGCCGCATCAAACTCGTCGATAACTAACAAACCTTGCCTGTTTAAGATAGTCCCGATCTGACGAACCCATGCCATGAATCCACCATGATCTTCCAGTGAATCTGGTTTGGGTAAATCTTCGCCATTGACTAAGTTGTTTAAGACAGGAAGGTTGTGATCTGTTAGCATCGAAGCCAACTCGGTGTAGAAGCGAGTTTGACTATACCCACGCAGACTCTCAAAACTGAGCAGAATGCCAAAGTACTCACCAGTTTCCTCCAACGTTGCAATCACCTCGCTAAAAATGGTGGTTTTGCCTGTTTGACGTGCGCCATTCAAGGTGAAATAGCGACCTTTCTCGATTTTGTCACGCACGGCCTGTTTGACAGCAGTCCGCTCTACATGATAATGGATGTCAGGATAGACGGGGCCAAAGATGTTGAACTCTCGTTGCATTGTACCTCCTATGGGCCAGTTGATTTCAGAACAAATATTCTGTATGTGACGCTCATCTTAGCTCTTTTTTGCAGGTACGTCAAACAAGATAGCAACCCAGTGATAGACCACCTTGCATGCCAAAAATTGAGACGCGGACAAGAAAGAAAACACGTAGAAGATAGATACCATTAACCCCTCCGCGTTGCTTCGCGCTTGTCCGCGTCCAATCTATTTCCAATCTATTTCTGGGTCCACCGACCACTGACCCATTGGTTACGCAAAGGTCTCTTCATACGGGAAGTCGCAGCCAAGCTCCTTCAGTTCCCTAGAGCAGTGATGGTTAAAATCTAAGCCTACTTCCTTAATGTCGCAAAAGGCCTTGATATGCTGTCCAAATTGATGCCATCTTTGAGCGCCAATATGATACCAGATGCCTCAGCGTAACTATTGACAGAGATAACATTATCCAATTGAATTTTTGATTGAGAGACATCCAATACTGTCTGGTTCTCTTGTACTGCAATCACAGGCACATTGTGTTTTTGTGCATGTAAAATAGGGACACCGCCCAAACTCGTGGCAGGTACAACAACGGCCAACAAGTTGTTGAGGTTGATAATATCTGCCACGCGGGTTTTGGATTGTACTTTAAGCTGTGGTGCTTTTTGTAATCCAACTAATACGCAAGCTAAACCGCTTGTAGATGCCATTTCCCCTGCTCCTCTAGCATCAACCACACTATGCTCTAAATTCAACTCTTTGATATTTATTAATGGGGCGTGAGCAACTGGTATCTGGAATTTTTTCATGATCAGATGTGAAATAATGGCTTCAACGCCGCCAACTGGATTAGGACATTCACCTATAAAATGCTTGGCATACATATCAGAAGGGAGATCTTGAACCTCTGTTGTTACTGCTATCGCATCAGCCCCTCTTTTGATAAGCTCTTTGCTGGCATTAAATAGCACTTCAGGGTGATCAACTGTTCCAACAAAACAACCCGCTTCGTTCATACGACATCGACCACGTACTTTTCCATCTGTAATAACAGGGTCTAGGATATCCACCCCATAGATGGCTCTAACAGCATTAATAATATTGAATATGATGTCAATTTTCCAATCTTCTGTTTGCTCAATAATGACGCCGACTTTATTTGCATGGGGAAGATAAAAATTGACAAGCCCCTGACAAAATAAGTCGATAGAATGCCCTTCCGCATAAACAACACCTTTTTTTAAGTTGATAAAATTGGAGGCATTCACTGTGTTGGGATTGGTTATTAAATAATCAGCGGTACAAGCTAACAAATTAGCCGCAGGCGTCGCATCACCGGCATACCCACCAATGCTACAGCCAATACCTGTCGGCACAATGTTTAAAACAGCACTTTTCCCTGGATAATACTGTTCCTCTACACTTTCACCCCAGAAGGCAAACTGTTCTGTGTAAAGTGTGGCTTCGACCGTAATTTCATCTGATGTGATTTGGCTAATATACCAGCGAATAGCCTCTTTCCCAACGACCTTTTCCACGGCATCAAGCAATGATGTGCTGGATGGTATGTCTGACTTTTTAATAATATATCGTTTATTCTTAATCATTTGGCCCTCCGAACGTGCCAATATTTCTTCTTGGTTATTAGTCGATTCAATTAGGCCATTCCACAGAATAAAATACCCGTTCAGTAGGCACGCCTCGTGCCGGATCGATCCGCACGAGGGTGTGCTAGCTGCTCGAAGTTTGGGTAATTATTTTTGTGGAATGGCCTTACACT
>JBCCFC010001230.1:0-4013 GCA_039029935.1 Chloroflexota bacterium | reverse complement strand
TCCAATTCCAAATCAATCTTGAGAACTTCCTCCAGATCTACATCGAGATCTGCATCTTCATCAAGAACTGCATCATGATCTCCATCGACACCTTCGTGATGGTAAATACAATCACCCCTACACCCCACACCCCTACACTAATTCACGCGTTCAATAATCCCCGCAGCCCCCATGCCACCACCAATACACATGGTGATCATGCCAAACTGCTTGTCCTGTCTCGCCAGTTCGTTGACCATCTGCACGGTCAGCTTTGCACCGGAACAGCCCAGCGGATGACCGAGGGCAATAGCACCACCATTAACATTGACCCGTTCCTCATCTATCTCCAGTGTACGAATAACAGCCAATGACTGTGCCGCAAACGCTTCGTTTAACTCAATTAAGTCGATGTCACCCAATGTCATACCCGCATATTTGAGTGCCTTGGGTACAGCCGCAATCGGGCCAATGCCCATGACATCAGGCCGTACACCGCCCACCGCAAAGCTGACAAAACGAGCCAGTGGTTTCAGCCCCAACGCCTCAGCCTTCTCCTCGCTCATGACCAGCACAGCCGCAGCACCATCGTTGGTTGGGCTGCTATTGCCTGCTGTCACTGAGCCGTTGAGTCGGAACACAGGGCGGAGTTTTGCCAATGCTTCCAGCGATGTCTCACGACGAATACATTCATCCTTGTCAAAGACCATGCTGATTTCTTTGGTATGAAAGCCTTCACCCATTTTGACCTTCACATCCAAGGGTACAATCTCATCATCAAACTTACCTACATCCTGCGCCGCCGCCGCTCGTTGATGACTGCGCAGTGCAAAGGCATCCTGATCCGCACGGCTAATCTGATACTCATCAGCCACATTCTCCGCCGTATGCCCCATGCTGATGTACGCTTCTGGTCGCTTCTGTGCCAATGCCAAATTAACCGCAGGCTTGTTACCCACCATCGGCACCATTGACATGCTCTCTGCACCGCCTGCAATGATGGCGTCGCCCATGCCCGCCATAATCTGCTGTGATGCCAACGCAATTGTCTGCAAACCACTGGAGCAGAAGCGATTGACTGTCTGCCCACAAACCGTGTTGGGCAAGCCTGCATTGAGGGCAGCGATGCGCCCCATGTTCATACCCTGTTCGGCTTCGGGGATAGCACACCCCAAGATTACATCCTCAATCTCATTGGGGTCCACATCCGCCCGCTCGACGACGGATTTGATCACCGCTGACGCCATATCGTCTGGGCGTACAGTGCGTAGCGTCCCCTTATTGGCACGGCCAACCGCTGTCCGCGCGGCTGACACGATTACTGCATTTCGCATAAGTCACTTTTCCTGTTTGAATGATAGTACACAATCCACATTGATCATGTTCATGAAGTAATGCCCATTGTATCGGTGCGCTTCGTTTTGTGCAAAATGGCGGCAGTCATAAATGGGTTTGCACGTTGCTTGTGAATTAGGATACGCTTAACTCATTCATTTCACTGTAAGAGTGGAGACATGAGAACCCATCGACTTCATTTAGGGAATAGATTGATAGAGAAGCGACCATTGAATAGTTCAAATGTAACTATAGCATGATTTGTAAAAACTAAAAAGCAACTAAAGGAATAAACTACATGAAAAAATTAGTCTACTGGCTCGATGCACCAACCAAGGGACGCATTGGCACAATGCCAAGACCGCGTGGCAATGAATGGTTAGAAACAGAAATGCAGGCTTTCCAGAAGGAGGGCGTCAATGCGATCCTCTCCCTTTTAACGTATCCTGAACAAGTTGAACTAGGGTTGACCCATGAAGCAGACCTTTGCCAGAAATATGGCATCGACTATCTCTCATTTCCAATTAAGGACTTTCATGTACCAGAATCCAAAATAGATACAGGCAATTTTGTGCGCGAATTGGCGGCACTGCTGGACGATGGCAAACATCTTGCCATTCATTGCCGTGCTGGGATTGGCCGCTCATCATTGATTGCTGCGTCTACGTTGACAACTTACGGCATGTCGGCGGATGATGCGTTTGCCATGATTTCCGAGCGGCGAGGTGTAAACGTGCCGGATACACAGGAGCAGCGCGAATGGGTGGATGCGTTTGCGCAAGTATATGACACCCAAGTTTCTCGTAACCTTTGACGCAGCCCAACGTCATCATCGGTGATTGGGTTATAATTGGTTTCTCCTTATTGTCTATTGAGTGTGAACAAAAAAGGTGGGCGATTTACGTGATGTAAATTGCCCACCTTTTTTTGTTTTGATTATGAAAGCACTTTCCGAATTGTCTGGCCTATCGCCATACCTGATAACGCCGCCCCTTCTACCCTTGGTCCACCAAAGGCATCGCCGCCAATAAAGAGCGGGGGCAACCTTTGTGCCTGCAAATAGCGTTTTGGATGCGAGACTTCGGGCTGTGAGTATCGCCAGCGCTTTAACTGTGATTCGACAAGGGTCGTGTCAGGTGACAGTAGTGGTGTTAGCGCATCCTGCAACCCCGCCAGCGCAACAGCATCATCGGCGTCATAGTAACGGCGGCTATAGTCGGCTCCAGCATGAACCGTGATGGTGCGGATGTTGGGTGAAATGCCTTTGCGTTGGTTGTCTGCTATCCACGTGATAGTTTGGCCTGGTGTTTGCAGTGCGCCCGGCTCAGGCAGGTTGACTTCGCCGTCAACATGAAAAAGGCCACAGAGACAAGGTGCGTATTGGATACGAGCCAACGCTTGGTGGTCATCCGATGCGAGCATAACATTGCCTTCTGCCAGCAATGTCAGTGTCTGTGGCACAGGCGGTGTCATGATGAGCATCTCGGCCTCATAAGTGCTACCATTAGTGGCTGTGGCGACCCATTGATTGGCCTCCGTCACGTGGATAGATTGGATCTGTGTCCCCGTATGAATGGCGACATTGTGTTCTTGTAGTTCCACTGCCAGATGTCTGGCAAGCTCGTTCATACCATCTTTGATGGCATAGCGTGGATAACCGTCCAGCACAACTTCACCCGCGCTGCCATCACCAAGTTGATTGGCCCATCCTTGCGACCATTCATAGACGAGGCCGATTTTCCGCCAATAGGTGACATAATGATGAAATTCACGCGTACGCACAGTAAAGAATTGCGCACCATGATCTGCTCTACCTATCTCTGTGCCATCACCTATACGACGTGTCGCCAGCCGTCCACCAACGCTGCGGCCTTTGTCAATAATGGTGATTTGCCTATCAACAGCTTGGCGTTGATAGGCTTTCTGGCGCAACACAGTCGCTGCCATCAACCCACTTAACCCTGCGCCAATGATGAGAATTTGTTTTGTTACACTCATAGCTTTCCTGTTTAGTACCGTGTAAATTTAATTTTATTAACAACTTATAATATGATTGGTGTTATTGGCTCCATTATAGCTATCTGCTCGCTTGTCTAATTGATTGTAATTGCATGGACCTGTACTGAGTCGCAAAAATCAAACACACTTCAACAAGCCCACAATGCAGGGAAAAACTAACTGTCCGTCACCTCTTCCGCAAACACACGCTCAACGCCAACTGCCACCACTGCATACGTTCGCAGCCGCAACACATCCCCATACTTGCGCTTGAGGATTTTGTGATAGTCTTTTAGCTGTTTCTCCGCTTGGGTAAAGGCACTCTTGACTGCACTCATCTGTCGCAACTCACCACGCTCCATCTTGACGACCTCTTCCCCGCTGGGCTTGCCTTTGAGCTTATACAACGGTACATACTTGAACTCTAGCAGCAAGTCCAGCACTTTGTAGCGGCGCATTTCGGGGCGAATAAGCATAATCAGATCGCCATATCGCCGTTTGAGGGCTGGCTCCGAGTCCATGATGTATAGCTGGTTGTGGAATAAGAGAGCAATGAAGAGCGATTTCAGACTCAATTCATTGAAGTGTTCATAGTCACGATTGTGATAGACATCAAGCAAATATTCCTCAACAAACGCACACAGCGGTGCAATGTCCCCTTGGCCAAAAAGTAGCCGTGCGGCATCACGCCCCTGCGAATT
>JBCCFC010001229.1:0-4013 GCA_039029935.1 Chloroflexota bacterium | reverse complement strand
TTGGCTACCTGCGCCACAGAGAACCAATCTGTGCTACTGATCTATACTTTCCTACTCAATAAAAAAGAGCCGACTTATGTTGGTATTCAACACAAGTCGGCCCTTTTGATCGTTGCTGATTTAAAGTATGACGTAGACGAACGGTTTCTACAAACGCCATGCCTATGGAAATAGATTAGCTGCCGTGCTGCTCTCTCGCTTCGTCCAACGTAGACACGCCAATCTGGACCATGTTGTTTTTCAGATCGTCAATCAGAATATCCACGACATGATCACCACCGATATCACCCAACGCCGCCACGCCATACATAAACGCCCGTCCCAGCAACACAAAGTCTGCCCCAAGCGCAATTGCCCGCAGAATATCCAGCCCCGAACGAACACCGCTGTCAAAGAGAATCGTGGTCCGACCCTTGAACTGTTCCGCAATCGAGGGCAGGACATCAATGGCGGCAGGCGCACCGTTGAACTGCCGTCCCCCATGATTCGAGATCGACACACCATCCACACCAACCGCAATGGCCTCTGCCACATCATCAGGATGCAGAATGCCCTTGAGTACAAGCGGCCCCGACCATTGCTCACGTACCTCGCGCAGATAGTCCCATGACAGGTTGCCACCGATGTTATGCCCGACAAACTTGGCGAGGTCGGCCATATCGGTGGTATCGGCATATTTTTCCATTGTCTTCAACGACGGCAGACCTTCCCTGAGTGTGCCAGCGGTCCAGTGCGGATGGGTGATCGCTTGAAAGACAAAGTTGGGTGTAATCGCCGGTGGCATCCGCAACCCAGCGCGCAACATCCGCTCACGGCGACTCGGCATCGGTACATCAGCAGTCACAACCAGCGTCGTGAAGCCGCTCGACTTAACCCGCTCCAGCAAATCATCACGGATGGCTTTATCCCGTGGTGGATAGAGTTGAAACCAACCCATGTCACCCGCAATCGGTCCAATGGTTTCCGGCGTCTGCGAGGCCACGGTACTCAAGCAATATGGAATGCGATATTTCTGTGCCGTCTTTGCTAAGATCGGTTCGGTGCGCGGCCAAATCAACCCAGTCAACCCAATGGGGGCAACACCGAAGGGAGCAGCATACTCTTGCCCAAATAGCGTGGTTGAAATCGTTGGTATTATTTCCCCTTTTAGGAGTTTAGGAACCAACGTCACCTCCGCCATACGCTCTAGGTTACGTGCCACCGCACGTTCGTCGCCTGTCCCCGTTTCCAGATAGGCATGGGATACATGCGGTAGCCGTTTTTTTGCCCGCGCTTGCAGGTCGTCAACGGTTGGATATTTGTGTGCAATGGATGTCATGATATCGTTCCTTGCTCAAAACTTTATTCTATCGTGGTAGCCATACTTTGATTTCTGGTATCCTTGCAAAATCTCGATCATTCGTTACCAAATGACGGATCTTTTGCTTTTGCATAAAAGCCACAATGAGCGAGTCATTTGCCATTAGGCCATATGACTGGCGTATAACACGACTACTATGAACATGAATCCGTGTAATCGACTCAATACTCACACCCTGATTGTAGATAATTGTGGCGACGCGACGATGACGAGTAAGCGTTTTGACAAATTCAGGATTTTCTTTCAAATATTGAATCAATTGACCGCCTTTAAGCTCTATCTTCTCAGATGCTTCTTGAACCATGACTCGATGTGTGACTTCCATAACAACAGCCGCTGATGTCACAGCCTTGATCTCGCCTTGAATTGCGCGGGCTAAAAATGCCTTACTCATTTCTTTGAGTTCCCCTTCCTCGCGCATTGAATAGACAAGGATGTTCGCATCTACAAAAGCATCTGCATTCTTGGGCAGCTTCGATAATTTATTGATGCTCATGGCCATAGCTCATCATTGTATACACTGAGATTATCGATCCACTCGCGTGTCTCTTCATCTTTAATCGGCCACATCCCAGCGGTTTGGTCCAGAAATGCAAGCCGCTCTTCGACTGTCTTTGGCTCTGGACCAAATTCTGCTTCCATCTCTTCATCCCACATATTCATTGGCTCTTCATCCAAATCGACAGGAAGAAAGTCATCAGATGGGCTGTTTTCAATGTCATATTGGATGTAGCGTTGGAAATCACTATTCCAGCCATACGTATAGTAATTCTGAAAAAGTTTTTCGAGCAACTCTTTCATGGGATCATCAGCAGCCACATAGAAAAGTTTTTCGAGCAACTCTTTCATGGGATCATCAGCAGCCACATATAATAAACTCACCTTTTGCTTCTCTGGTAAATCTAATAACGGGGTTGATACCTGAAATGCCCCTTTTTCATACACAGCAGGAACCATTGTTTTTGTCATGTTTCACCTCCTTGAGATATTTAATATATGTCATTTAATTTTCGTAGCGCGCAACAATTTTCTTCAATATTTTCAAAATCGTCTCCGCCTCCAACCGCTCCACAAACTCTCGTGAGGTCTCAACTGTCATCAACGGCTTCGTCGCACCGGAATTACCTGACTCATCCAACCCTTGAACGGTGGCACGAGCAAATGTCCAGACATCACCAATCGTATAACACCCAAAAATCTCTTGTGGTGTGTCATCTTCCATATTCTGTTTTGCATCAGACCTGCCTTGCCAGTTGAGCTTGGCCGCCACCAGCAATTGTCCAAGAAACTGAAATTGCGGATTTTTGGCCTCAACTGAACGTTTGGCTTCCAGCGTCACCAGATAGGGTGTCCGCACAATCCCGCCAATCACACGCGCCAACACACCATCCGCTGTGCCGGTTAGCTTCACATCCGAGAATGTCGATGACAGTGCAACCTCCGCCCACGCTCGAATCTGTCCCCGTTCGGCTAAAATTAGCAAGGGATAGATGCCACGCGCCCAGATCGTCGCCTCGTTCATCAGCATGGTTTCCCCCTGCGATAATCGCGCCTTGGTCACATCGACCAGTAGTTGCTCCTCTGAGGTAAGAGAGATGTCTGCAACATCCAGCCAAGGATAGTGTGAAACGCCTTTTTCATCAAGGGTAGTGGCTTCGAGTAGTTGTGCTTGTGTCAGGTCTGATAGTTGATATGTTTTCATAACGCTGCCTCCATCTCTGCATCCTCCATATTGATTGACTCATCATCCAAATCAACAGGAACAAACTCGTCAAACAAGGTCTTTTCAATGTCATGCTGGACGAAATGTTGGAAATCACTTACACGCTCCACAAACTCACGTAACACCTCAACCGTCATCAACGGCATTTGATCGTTTGCTTTATCCAATTACCCCTTCCAAATAATGCTGGGCTGTTATGCCTAACGTCATAAACCTAACTAAATCTCAAGGGGTGCAATCCCAAAGTGTGTTAATTGCGAAATAGTGGAAAAGGAGAGAAAATAGACTCAAAGCGTACAGATAATACAACCATTATGCCATAAAGGAGTCAAGATGCAAACCAAGTATATGCTAAAAACATGGACATTATATTTTGAGATAGAAATGTCGAAACTGCTGAAAGAATTCACAGAGACCTTAGATATGGCAAAACTGGAAAGAGATATCCAAGCCTTGATAAAGGGACTGGAAGCATGGTTGATAGGACATACGCTAGAAAGAGTTCTGGGGGATAGGGAGGTATTGAAGCAGCTAAAAATACTGGCGGGTAAAAAGGGGATGCGGTATAAAGAGTACCGCAAACTCAAAATTCAGTTACATAATGGGGTCCAAATTGAAATCAGGACGCCATATTTTGTAAAAACAGACTCAAAACGCGGGAAGAAAAAGAAGGGTCCAAATGGAAGAGGATGTCACTTAGGACTAGAAGTGATGGGGATACTGGGTCAGGCAACGCCAAACTGTTTGAGTTTTGTGACCCAAATGGGGTTATTATGTCCATCATTTGAAGTGGCCCGGGCAATCTTGGAAGAACAAGGGGTAAGTCTGGATGTGAAAACAATCCGGCGTTACTGTCAAGTGCTAGGAGAGCAAGGGCTGAGTATGCGAGGGAAGGTGAGTCTTGATGGCAGTGAAGATTTGTCAGGTGCA
>JBCCFC010001228.1:0-4014 GCA_039029935.1 Chloroflexota bacterium | reverse complement strand
TTTTGTTTCTTGCTGCTTTGAGCACTTGTTTTTATGCAACAAAACCATTCCAGTCCTAGCATTTGTCGGACTCGTTATTATGTCATTTGTTAGACTCGGCGGTCATGGCTTGGGACAGTATTCCGGCAGACCCTGTCATGTATTGGTCTCTGAAACCAACAGTCCTAGTTGGGGCTCAGCTTATTCGCGAGACCAAAATTTGGGATCATTTCAACGCAGCAGACTACAGTATCAAGTAATCAATGATCGCCATAATGGGGCATAGGGGGATTCTGTACCATGCTGCCATTTGGGGTGGCACGTAAGTCGTTGTGGGTATACAATGTACATGTACTGTACATGTATCATGGTCCTATGTATGAAGTGTTACTTGATTGATTGATGCACGTGATGGGGGGAGTCTTGCAGGCACAGAACCAGTAGCAATGGCTCAACTTCCGTGGCATATACCTCTATTTTGATTTCATTTCGTCTTTTAGTATTCCAAGTTTATTTTCTTGAAATCTCTTATGGCGTCCCGGAGCGACATCACGCATTAGTTTCCCTACACGGGTTCCGCTCTGCTCCTCCCGAAATAGACTCGTTCAGCAGTGTCCATGCAATATGATTCGTCTGAGTCCGTATTTTATAGACACCCTCTCTAGCCACTGTACCCAATGACCATTTTGCATCTGTCGATTCGCCATTCAGTGCTTTTGTCACCCACTCCTGTGTTTGTTCATCGTTTTCAAACAGAAGCGTGGTTTGATCAAAATTATCTTCGATACGAACAAGGTTGTTGTTAGTGTCGTATTGAAGACCCGCTTGAGTGGTTAATTGATTGACAACAGGATTCCCATTGTCACCAAACCCATCTTGCCATCCTTGGCGCAAATTTGTTGAGAATTGCTGCCACAGCAACGGGGCATCAAACACCCTCATCGTCAACAACAACAAGGTTGAACAAAAAACAGCTAAAAACAGAATGACTAAAAACCATCGTTGAGGACCTACCGAAACATCACCCATCGTATCCGTTTGTCTAGCTAGGATTCGCCGTGATGGTGGCCGGCTCACAACCTCTTTCGCTGTTGGTCTCTGAGGCGCAAGGCCAATCGCAACCCGCTTTTCTTCTCGTTCTTTTGTATTCAAAATTTTTCACAGACTTATTGGTATTTTATCGAATTATTTTTCATCAACAGTCAGTTTATTATAGCATTGCCTAACTGTATGAACAAAACATTCTGCAATTCTCTGCTATACCAACAAATCTTTATACAGCTTTCTAAACCCTTCTTTGCCATATTAATATATTAGGGCATATTAATATATCAGGGGATCATGACTTAGTGATTGATTATATAACTACGGTTAAAATTTCACGTTAGAAACCTATTCAAATGTATGTTACTATAGTATGTGGGTGAATATTTTTTGTACCCCTCTTGAACTTCATAATTATGCTATAATAATGTTGTTTTGTTTAGGACGCTAATCCTACGCTTAGAACTCATTTACCATTCAAAAGGTTCCGTAGATTTTAAAATTTTTTTTCAAAAATTCTGAAAAAGTTTTTTATTTCTAATTATTATCTATATAACCTGCTGAATTTTTTTTGCATTACTCTATGAACGTTGCAGAATCAGGGGTAGTTCCAGAAAATCATCAAAACTACTGAGAAATTTTAAAATTTTTTGCTAATTAAAATATTATATAAAAAGTTAGCTAATCATAAGGAGAAATACTGTACCATGGCGAAAAAAGCACTAATGGTCGGTGGTGGCTGGCAAGGCCACGAGCCTCAACAATGTATCGCAATCTTTGCACCTTTAATGGAAGAGGCAGGTTATGAGGTCGAGATTTCCGACACTTTGGACTCCTATCTCAACAAAGAAAAGATGATGTCCTACGATTTGATCACGCAAGTTTGGACAATGGGCACAATCACGCGTGAGCAAGAGAAAGGGTTGATGGATGCCATCGAAAGCGGTGTCGGTTATGGTGGCTGGCATGGTGGTATGGGCGATTCTTTCCGCAACTCAGTAGACTATCAGTTCATGGTCGGTGGTCAATGGGTAGCGCATCCAGGCAATATCATTGACTACAAAGTCAATATCACCAACAATGAAGACCCTATCACGGCGGGGCTGGATGACTTCGATATGCACTCAGAGCAATATTACATGCACATTGATCCATCCAATGAAGTGTTGGCAACCACAACCTTTAGTGGAGAGCATTGTTCATGGATCGACGGTAACGTCATTCCTGTGGTCTGGAAACGTATGTGGGGCAAGGGCAAGATTTTCTACTCATCATTGGGACATGTCGCTGCGGATTTTGATGTGGCTGAGGCCAAAGAAATTACCCGTCGCGGGATGTTATGGGCAAGCCGGTAAGTCGGTGTGTCGGTGTGTCGGTGGGTCAGTGGGTCGTTGTGTCGGTGTGTCAGTGGGTCGTTGTGTTTGCTATTAGTCAACCCGCTTACCCGCTGACCTGCTGACCCGCTGACACACTCAAAGAAGAAAAGAGAACGAAACAATGAGCAATACACCAGTCAAAGTGGGTGTCATCGGCTGCGGCACAATTAGTCCAGTCTATTTTCGCAGTGCCAAGTGGCTTGATAGCATTGAGATTGTGGCCTGTGCTGATATTTTCCGCGAGGCTGCCGAGGCGAAAGCCAAAGAGTTTAATGTACCTAATATATATAGTGTCGATGAATTATTGGCCGACCCAGAAATCGAGATTGTGATTAACCTGACCATTCCCAAAGTGCATGGAACGATTGGTCTGCAGGTATTGGAGACGGGTAAGTCCGTCTATAATGAAAAACCGCTGGCTCTGACACGTGCAGAGGGCCAGCAGATGTTAGCCATGTCCAAAGAAAAAGGTGGGCTTGCGGGTGGTGCGCCTGATACATTCTTAGGTGGCGGTATCCAGACCTGTCGTCAATTGATTGATTCCGGTGTCATTGGTGAGCCATTGGCAGCGACTGCCTTCATGCTGTCACCAGGCCACGAGAGTTGGCATCCGGCACCAGAATTTTATTACAAGCCTGGCGGTGGCCCAATGTTCGATATGGGGCCGTACTATCTGACTGCATTGGTCTCCCTGTTGGGCAGTGTCAAACGTGTCACAGGATCGGCCCGTATCAGCCGAACGCAACGCACGATTACTAGCGAACCGAAGAAGGGTCAAATCATTGATGTCGAGGTACCGACACATATCGCAGGTGTCATGGATTTTGAAAGCGGTGTCATTGGTACACTTGTCACCAGCTTTGATGTCCAAGCCGCCAACGTGCCACGCATCGAAATCTATGGTACAGAAGCCACATTGAGCGTACCTGATCCCAACACTTTTGGTGGTCCAGTAGAGATAAAACGGTCTCGGCGGGGCCAATGGGAAGACATTGCATTGACCCATGGCTACGTAGAGCAGAGTCGTGGGTTGGGTGTCGCGGACATGGCAAATGCTCTACGCTCCGGTCGTGCGCACCGCGCCAATGGTGAGCTCACCTATCATGTCCTTGATATCATGCATGCCTTCCATGATGCGTCAGATACTGGACAGCATATCATGATGGAAAGCCGTTGTGATCGACCTGCACCGTTACCCGTGGGGTTGGCACACGGGACGTTGGATGCTTAGTTAAATATATAGACAGAAATAAAAGCTCAATAGGGATACGAGATGGAGGGAGGAGAAAGAACGGATTTTTTCCAAAAATCCGTTCTTTCTCCTCCCTCCATCTCGTATCCCCCCACGATTACATATGTAACTATCCGAAGTGCAGTGCGTTTGTGAAGAAGTGTACTTGACAGTTTATCGGCAGAGCCGTTATAATCTAAATGGGTATATGTGAATAAATTCACAGGTTCCCAAAAAAGTGTGATTCATCACACCCTATTGACTAAATTTACCTGTTTGAGCAGGTTTTTTTGATTCAAATACAAAACATATTCAGGATTTACGCCGTTCAAGAATGATTATATTGATCAACCGTAGCGGTTTGATAGTGCAAACCTCTATAAC
>JBCCFC010001227.1:0-4022 GCA_039029935.1 Chloroflexota bacterium | reverse complement strand
CCGAGGGTAGGTCGGTACTGAATACTGACCTACCGACCTACCGACCGACCGACCCACTGACCTACTCTCTTCCTACGCTGGTGCGGGTAGAGAATTACCCAAGTCTAGATCGCCATGATGACGTTGCGGTTCGACAGGCTCCGGTTTTCGTTCTGGTACGGCTGGGCGGACCACTGGCTTCTGCTCATTCTCCTGATTCTCGAACGGGTTTTCACCCTGCATCAGTGCGTTGAATTCGGCCGCGTCGATGGTTTCAACGTCAAGCAACGTATCAGCGACAAGGGCCAGCTTTTCCCACTGCTCACCAAGAAGACGATGACAGTGTTTGTGTGCCTCATCCACGACTCGATGGACCTCACCATCAATGACCTCCGCCATCTTATCGCTATAGTTGCGATATTCGCTGATGGAGCGTCCCAAGAACATCATCTCTTCACGCTCACCATAGCGAATCGGCCCAAGCTTTTCGCTCATGCCCCATTGTGTGACCATTGCCCGCACCATGTTGGTGACACGCTCAAGATCGTTGCTTGCGCCAGTGGTGATGTCTTTAAACTGAATCTCCTCAGCGACGCGGCCACCCAACAACGCAACCAACTGCTCCTTGAAATCGTTCTTGGTCATCATCTGTGACTCTTCGTCGGGTAGGCTCATGGTATAACCACCCGCCATGCCACGTGGCACAATCGTCACTTTATGCACGGGATCATGGTTGGGCAGGAAGTGCATGGCAATCGCATGTCCCGCTTCATGATAGGCCACAATCTCTTTTTCTTTGGGCGTAATGATGCGACTACGGCGTTCGGGGCCAGCAATCACACGCTCAATCGCCTCTTGGAATTCGGACATGCCAATCGAGCGACGGTTGCGTCGTGCCGCCAAAATCGCAGCCTCGTTGACCAAGTTTTCGATTTCGGCACCAGCAAATCCCGGTGTCTGTTTGGCAACTGTGTCCAAATCGACATTTGAGGCCAATGGCTTCCCGCGTACATGAACATCCAATATTTCGCGGCGTCCCTTTTTGTCCGGTGCATCCATCGTCACACGACGGTCAAAGCGACCTGGACGGAGCAGTGCCGGGTCCAGAATATCCGGGCGGTTGGTGGCGGCGACGATGATGATGTTGGTGTCGCTGTCAAAACCATCCATCTCGACCAAAATCTGGTTGAGCGTCTGTTCACGTTCATCATGCGAGCCACCCATGCCTGCGCCACGATGACGACCGACAGCGTCAATCTCATCGACAAAGACAATACAGGGTGAACTCTTCTTGGCCTGCTCAAAGAGGTCACGCACACGGCTTGCACCGACACCGACAAACATCTCGACAAACTCAGAGCCGGAAATACTAAAGAACGGTACACCCGCTTCACCAGAAACGGCTTTTGCCATCAATGTTTTTCCTGTCCCCGGCGGACCAATCAGCAGCACACCTTTGGGAATACGTGCGCCCAAGCTGGCAAATTTTTCAGGCTCTTTGAGAAATTCAACAATTTCAGACAGTTCTTGTTTGGCCTCATCGTTGCCCGCCACATCATCAAAGGTGACGGTTGGTGTGTCGCTGTTAAACATGCGCGCACGGCTGCGACCAAAGTTAAAGGCTTGGTTGCCAGCCCCCTGTGCTTGACGCAAAATGAAGAAGAAGAAGACGCCTAAAATGAGGAGAGGCAGCAATGCAAACAGAACATTGCTCCATGTTTCCCAAGGCGTGGGTGCAGCAATCTCCAAATCGACAGCCTGTAGCTGTTCCGCAGACACGCCCAAATTGGTCAGCGTGTCGATAATGCCTGTATCCAATTCTTGACGTGATAAAAAGACTTGACCATTGCGTTGGGTTAAGGTGACATTGTCCTCACGAACGCTGAGTTGTTCGACTTGACCATCCCGAACCATTTGTGCAACCTCGGCGATGGAAATGGTGTTGGCATCAGTGGCTGTCCGCCCAACCCACGATGTGTAGAGAAAGGCGGCGAGGGCAGTGACAAGGAGAAAATAAATAATCCCGCTACGGACATTTTGTGAATTCATATTAGTTCCCGATTTCTATTGTGATGTACAAATTATGGCATACATATGTCTGAATACAAGATGTTCAACATAACGAAATTTCTATCAACTAGAACCCTCGTATCTTTCACTTTTTTGCCAGTGCATATCATTGCCATTTTATCACAGCATGTACATCACGTCAAACAGTTGTTGCACAACCTAAACAAATACAGTCCGACAAATGATGTATGCGTCGTAATTATGTACACTCGTGTGTTCATTTCTTGTTTTGTCAACAGTAAGTCAAATTAGTGCCTATCGCAGTAGGGCTGATTCCATCGTTTATGTTGAACTCATACTATACTTTACACTAAATCAATGGGCATCTAACATGGGTGCTCCAACTCAAACAAATTTAAACAAAAATACTCGACCCAACATGGGAAGCAAAACCTTCGGGAGGTGACGACACATATTGAGGTCGGACAATCTGCTGTACGTCACCTCCCGAAGGTTGGGTTGCGCGTGTTGGGTAAAAAACGAAGGATACAAACATGGCAAACTATGATTACGATTTATTCACCATCGGCGCGGGGTCTGGTGGTGTCCGCGCCAGTCGCATCGCTGGCGGGTTTGGCGCACGGGTGGGCATTGCCGAAGAACGCTATTTGGGTGGAACCTGTGTCAACGTCGGCTGTGTGCCAAAAAAACTCTTTGTCTATGCCTCACACTTTCATGAAGATTTTGAGGATGCCGCAGGCTTTGGTTGGCGCGTGGGTGAGTCATCATTTGACTGGTCGGTTTTGATGGAGAACAAAAATAAAGAGATTGCACGGCTCAACGGCATCTATAAGTGGTTGCTGGAGAACGCCAATGTAGACCTCTATGAAGGGACTGCGCGTCTTGTCGATGAACACACAGTTGCCATCAATCTGCCAGAGGGCGAGAAGATTGTCACCGCCGACAATATCTTGATTGCCACAGGCGGCTGGCCGCGTTTGCCGCATATGCCGGGGGGAGAGCATGGCGTCACCTCTAACGAAGTGTTTGCCTTTGATGAATTGCCCAAACGTGTGCTGATTGTGGGCGGTGGCTACATAGGTGTCGAGTTTGCGGGTATCTTTAATGGCCTGGGTGTCGATACCACGCTGGTCTATCGCGGTGGCATGTTCTTGCGCGGCTTTGATGAGGATATACAGACGTTTGTGCGTGACGAGATGGAGAAGAAGGGCATCGACTTGCAGTTCCAAACGCTTGTCACCAACATCGACAAAATTAATGACGAACTGCATGTGACCTTAAGTCCCAATGTCGTCCGTGATCTGCAGGGTGAGCGCGTGGTTGTGGTCGATCACGTTGTCTTTGCGATTGGGCGTGTGCCAATGACCAAAAATATCGGACTGGAAAATGTGGGGGTCAAACTCGCACCCAACGGCTCGATCATTGTTGACGAGTATTCACAGACCAATGTGCAAAACATTTATGCGGTCGGTGATGTCACCAACCGTGTCAATCTCACACCCGTTGCCATTGCCGAGGGCATGGCACTCGCCAACACGCTCTTCAACAACAGACCCACCATCCCCAACTACGAAAATATCCCCAGTGCCGTCTTTAGTCAACCACCAATTGGCACAGTGGGGCTGACCGAGGCCGAGGCGCGCGCCAAGTTTGCCAATGTCGATATCTACCGTGAAAATTTCCGTGGACTCAAGCATACGCTGAGTGGCCGTGATGAACGAACGCTGATGAAATTGATTGTTGATGCAGACACGGATCGCGTGGTGGGGTTGCATATGGCTGGTGCCGATGCAGGCGAAATTGTGCAGGGCTTTGCCGTTGCCATGAAGGCTGGTGCCACCAAAGCTGTGTTTGACGACACAATTGGCATTCACCCAACCAGCGCCGAGGAATTTGTGACGATGCGGACAAAGGCAAGCTAGTGTAGGGTACACACTTTCAGGAAGAGAAAATAAGAGATAGTCATGGTGGTTTGCTCCTTGTTGGTGAGTAATAGTGTCGCGGATTCTGGG
>JBCCFC010001226.1:0-4045 GCA_039029935.1 Chloroflexota bacterium | reverse complement strand
TGCGCACAAAGGTGGCCCATCTGCTCTATCATCTGACCCAAGCGGAGATGACAACAGGCAATCATCCACAGGCATATGCGGACATCGAACGGCTGTTGACCTTGGCTCCTTGGCACGAAGGGGCATATCAGCTCAAAATGCGGCTGCTCTATCAAGATGGACACCGTTGGGCGGCGTTGGAACAGTATGCGACCTTGCAAGCGGTGTTGCGTGAAGAGTTGGATGTTGCGCCGAGTGCCAAGACCGAGGCGTTGGTTGCGCGTATTCGTGCCGATGAAGACTTGACGGACCTCGATGAATACCATATACAGTTCGACCATGATTTGGATGACGCTGCCGATGACACTGCCGATAACACTGCCGATGACACTGCCGATGACACTGCCACCATAACACAGAAAGTGCCGACCCAGGAGCGGTCACAGACAGTCAGCCAGCGTTCAAAGCGTTCTTCGACACAGCAAGAAAGGACGCAATCCAACCCTCAATTGACACAGGACAGCCCCCCACAAGCATTTATCAATTGTCCAGCCCCACTGGTGCCGTTGATTGGACACAAAGAAACCCTGAACACAATTGCCGCCCATCTTCAGGACCCAGGCCATCGACTGGTCACATTGATGGGCATGGGCGGGGTGGGCAAGAGTCACATTGCCCTGACCGTCGGACAGATGTTTGTGCCAGATATGGTGATGAGCGATTTCCTCAATGAATTTCCTGATGAATTTCCTGATGGTGTTGGCTTTGTGCCCTTGGCTGGTGTCGAGGCGATTCCAGAGACAGGGGAGCAGGCTGCTAGAGAGCAGCACCCAGAGCAGCACGCAGAGGGTTCCCAAGGGGACAGGTTGCAAGGCGGACAAGCCTCGCAAGACACACAGCGATTTATCAGTGCTATCGCCAGTACGCTGCAATTGCCACAGGGGAGTACAAACGAGATTTGGACACAGGTCGTCACCTATCTGCGTAGACGGACTCTGCTCCTGATTTTGGATAACTTTGAACATGTGACGGGGGCGAAATCATTGTTAACACTGTTGGTGCAACAGGCTCCCCGCTGTACGTTTTTGGTGACATCGCGTGTGCGGCTCCATATTGTGGGCGAGACTGTCGTCCAGGTCAATCCGCTGCCCATCCCCAGTCAAACGGATGTTGAGGCCATGATGTTTGCCCCCGCCGATTCATCCACAAAGGAACCGTTTCGTGAGCCATCTGCCCATCTCAATTTGATGGGGACCCATGCCTATGCATCCATCCAACTCTTTATCGAATATGCACGGCGCTATCACACCCAGTTCACGATCCATGAACATGAGTTTGCCGATGTTATCCAACTGTGTCATTTGACCGGGGGATTGCCCTTGGCCCTGCGCATGATTGCCTCATGGACAGAACACTTTACAATTGCCCAAATTGCCCAACAATTACGTCAGGATAGCCGTCTGTTAACCCAACAAACACAGATGGATGATTTTTCGCCAGCCCCTATGATGGCGCATACGGTCATCCCCGCACCCGTGCTACAGGGGAGCCATACCTATCACACACTGGATGCGTTTTTTGACCAAGCATGGCAACTATTGTCGGCAACAGAGCAACAATTCTTGGTGCAGTTGGCGCAGTTTGCATCCTCTTTCGATTTGAACGCGGCACAGACCATTGTGGGAGCGGGTATGTTTGAACTCAAACGATTGAGCAATACATCGCTGCTCCAGACGAAAACGGTGGGGCGTTATGAGCTACATCCCTTAACACGCACCTTTTTACAGCGCAAATGGGGGGAGATGGCTGGCGATGATGTGGCACAGACACAATCCTTCTGGGACCAGTATTGTCGCTACTATCTGACATTTGTGGCCGAACAAGGCCCACGCTTAAATCGCGCCGAAGCCCAAGAGACGTTGGCAAGTTTACGCTCGGAGCAGGACAACATCCGTTTGGCGTGGCAGCAGGCCAGCGAAACCCATGCCTTTGCGCTTCTTGAACGTGCGTTAGATGGTCTTAGCCTTTTCTACAATCGTTCCGGTCTCTTTGATGAGTTCTTTGCGCATTGCCAACGTCTGCGCAAACAAATACGTCAACAACAGCATGACTTGCACCAACCCAACAACGGTTTTCTCTTTCACGTTGGCGTGGTCGAGCTTGAGACACAGGTTGTGCTGATGCAACATACAGAGGCACAGCAAACCATACAAATTCAAGAAGAACTTTTGCAGGGTATCAATATCTCGCTGACCCCAAATCTCTCTTTGCGTTATCACTTTATGTATGCATTGCTGTTGCGTATGACGGGACAACTAGAGCCGTTTATGGAACACCTAAGCATCATTGAAAAGGAGCTTGAGACAAATCAACCGCCATTGCTATCCTTTGTCTATATAGGACGGTGGTATGACTTTTTTGCGCGACATCTGTTGATGCAAGGGGATATTGATGGCAGTCGGGTGTATGCAGAAAAGGCACTGGACGCCTATGACAAAGATGGGAACCTGTGGTATGCCACCAATATCTTATTGGTGATGACGCACTATCCAGAACGGCATCAAAATTTGGCACGGTTAGAGCAAGCCCTGTCCTACAGTCAGCAGATCAACCAGCGCGAAGGTCTTGCGTTAAGTTCGGCATGGTTTGCCATGAACCTGAGTCGTAAACAACATGACCAGCGGCTTGCCCATCTCCACAAAGCCATCGCCATTTATGAAGAAATGGGTGATGAAAGCAATATCCATATGCCCATTCTTGACCTCGCCCGTGAGTATATCCGTCTGGGGCAATACCCACAAGCACAACAGCAGTTAGCCACATTGCGTACGATGGCTGGGGTACAGACCTTTCTCGACGCCATCTATCAGACAACCATGTATGAAGGGTTGATTGAAACCTTACAGGGTAGCCCAGCCACAGCACTCCGTTTGACCCAAAAGGCCACAGACATGCAGGAACAGATTAGCCCCAACTGGCACGGTGTCGGTCAACTCTGTCATGGCTATGCGCTCTTGGATAATGAGCAATTTGACGAGGCTAACGCCATCTTTGAAGCGGTCCATCAAACCATCCATGAACAAGGCGATACACGTCTCGCATTGATTCCACGTACTGGGCTTGCTGAAGTCGCCTACGACCAAGGTCACATGGCAACCGCACTGGCGCATGTCGAAGGGCTGCTCTCTCACCTGACCGATGACCCGGATGACGACGACCAGCGCGAACGTCCTGAGCAGATTATTGACCACTTCCGTCTCCATTGGGTCTGCTATCAAGTGTTGACCGAGATGGGTGATGGGCGGGCGGATGACGTTTTGCAGCGTAGTTACGAGCAGCTACAGACATGGGCTGATGGGATTGAGGATGTCTCATTACGACGCTCGTTTTTGGAGAATGTAGCGGTGAATCGGATGATAGTTGTAAATCAGGATAATTTCTTGGGAAAAAATAGATGAGAGAGACATTGATTATCCAGCTATTGGGTGTGCCACAAATCGTTGTCAATCAAGAAGCACTTACCTTTCGTTTGGCCAAGTCTTACGGTCTACTTTACTATTTGGTGGCAGAGATACGGCTCTTCTCACGCAGTGAGCTGGCTGATTTGTTCTGGCCTGATAGTAAACCACACATCGGCCGGCGTCATCTAAGCAATCGTCTGGTGGATATTCGTCCTTATGTGGGCGACCATATATCGATTACTAGAAACATGTTGGGCGTTGAGAAGACGATCTGCCCCTATGTGGATATCCATCAACTCAGTACACTGACAGAGAGCAATGGCTATGATGAAGCCGTCCTATCTCCTGCACAGATGCGCGACCATCGTCAGGCGGTAGACCTCTATCGTGGTGAATTTTTGCAAGGCTTCTATTTGCCAGAAACGCCGATTATCAATGATTGGGTCGAGCATCACCGTGAAGAAATGCGCACAAAGGTGGCCCATCTGCTCTATCATCTGACCCAAGCGGAGATGACAACAGGCAATCATCCACAGGCATATGCGGACATCGAACGGCTGTTGACCTTGGCTCCTTGGCACGAAGGGGCATATCAGCTCAAAATG
>JBCCFC010001225.1:0-4049 GCA_039029935.1 Chloroflexota bacterium | reverse complement strand
TGATTACACTATTAGGATGGATTGGGGGGTAGTAGGTTGGTGGTCGGTGAGTCAGTAGGTCGGTGACTGGTATGTCAGTAGGTCGGTGACTGGTGTGTCAGTATTCAGTGAGTCAGTAGGTTGGTACTCAGTGGGCTGGTGGTTCGTTACTGAATACCGACCTACCGAATACTGACTTACCGAAAAGGGGTTCAAATGGCAAGAGCGCGTACACAATATATTTGTAGCAGTTGTGGCAACACACAGATGAAATGGGTGGGGAAGTGTCCGGACTGCAACGAATGGAATACAATGGAAGAGATGGTGGTGCGTCCTGCGGCCAAAAGTCGCTCGACCATGCCCACCAATCTTTCTGGATTGCCACAAAAACCAATGGCTTTGCCGGATATTCCAGCTGATGACATGCCGCGTCTTGTCCTTCAAATGAGTGAACTAAATCGCGTTCTTGGTGGTGGCATTGTGCCCGGGTCCGGTGTATTGGTCGGTGGTGATCCGGGGATTGGCAAATCTACCTTGTTGGCACAGATGGCGTCTGAAGTCTCGGAAAAATACGGTCCTGTTCTCTATGTCAGTGCAGAAGAGAGTGTACACCAAATTCGTCAACGTGCGATGCGACTGCAAATTAAGGGCGAAAAGCTCTTTATTCTCTCCGAAATCGTCGCCGAGCAGATTATCGATCACATTTCACAGATGAACCCCAAATTGGTTATTGTCGATTCGATTCAGGCCATCTACAGCGATGCTGGAACCAGCGCAGCGGGGACAGTGAGCCAAGTCCGTGACTGTACCGCATTGTTACTACGCATCGCCAAAGAACGTAACATTCCGCTCTTCCTCGTCGGCCATGTCACCAAAGAAGGTAATATTGCTGGACCTCGCCTCCTAGAGCATATGGTTGACGCGGTGTTGCATCTGGAGGGTGAACGCTTTCATGCCTATCGCCTTTTGAGATCAGTCAAAAACCGCTTTGGTAGCACTGACGAGGTGGGCATCTTTGAGATGAGCGAGCAGGGCATGACCGAAGTTACCAACCCATCCGAGCTATTTTTGGCCGAGCGTTTGCCCAATGCATCGGGGAGTGCCATCGCTGTGTCGATGGAAGGGACACGCCCGCTCCTGGTCGAGGTGCAGGCACTCAGCAGTCACAGCAGCTTTAGCCAGCCACGACGCACCAGCAATGGTGTGGACCAGAATCGTTTGCTCCTATTAACGGCGGTGCTGAGTAAACGTGTCGGGCTGAATTTGAGTGACCAAGATATTTTTACCAACATTGTCGGTGGGATGCGCATCAGTGAACCTGCCGCCGATCTATCCATCGCCACAGCCATCGCCAGCAGCTATCGCAACAAACCTGTCTTTGCCGACCTTGCCATCGTCGGTGAAGTTGGCTTGAGCGGAGAAATCCGCAGCGTTGGTCAACTGTCGCGCCGTCTGCACGAAGCAGCCAAGCTTGGCTTCACCCGTGCACTCGTACCAAGCGGCTCTCTAAAACGCAAAGGCAACGAAGCCATGCCAGAGGACATTCAGGTGCTTGGGGCAAGGACGTTGGGTGAGGCGTTGGAGATGGCACTGCTGACATAAATGGGTTGAAGGGTTGAAAAGTTGAAGGGTTGAAGAGAATTATTTAAACCTTTCAACTCTTCAACCTTTCAACTTTTCAACTTTTATCTACCATGAGAATTCTTGTTATTGCTTGGGAATATCCACCCTATGTCGTGGGTGGTTTAGGGAAACATGTCGCTGAGTTGGTTCCAATACTAAGTGGGTTACAAACCAACGACGGACCTGTGCATGTAGATGTTTTGACAGTTCAACAGCATGATCGCCCAATCACGGTTGGACACCAACGCCCCCCTGCGATTGAGCATATCGGGAAACATTTGACTGTTCATCGCGTGGATGTCGCATCCGAGGTGGGGATAAGTAAAGCGGCACTGGAACCAGCAGTTGTTGAGACTGTGACTCATATCGCCTCAGTTCCCACTACGCAACAAAATGAACATGATCAGTTCTTTCAAGAAATTATTTCAGGGAATCAACGCCTAATCGCCTATGCAAAAAAGCTAGGTGATCAGCATGAATATGACATCATCCATGCTCATGACTGGCTGACGGGTGAGGCTGGATTTCAACTCAAACACTACTGGAAGATTCCACTGATTGCCACCATTCATGCAACCGAGCGAGGGCGGCATCAAGGGTATTTGCCCACACCACTAAGCCAACACATCAATGACATGGAGTGGCGGTTGACCTTTGAAGCATGGAAAGTAGTTATTTGTAGTCACTTCATGCGCGATGAACTGATGAACTATTTTTCACTACCCCAAGACAAACTTGTCGTCATCCCCAATGGGCTTAATCCCTCGCGGCTACATTACGTAAATATGCAGCAACGCCAAATCCTGCGTCGTCAATACGCCCCCAATAATGAACGTCTGCTCTTTTATGTTGGTCGCATCACCTATGAAAAGGGCATTCATACACTGATTCGCTCTATGCCCCATATTCTGTCACAAAACCCCAAGGCGCGTCTGTTGGTCGCAGGCAAAAACGGGCAAACGCTACGCCCCTTGGCGCATGATCATGGGGTCGCCCATGCCGTTTCCTTTCTCGATTTCGTTAGCGACCGTGAGCGTGATGCCTTCTATCAGCTGGTCGATGCCGCCATTTTCCCCAGCCTTTACGAACCCTTTGGGATTGTGGCCTTGGAGGCGATGGCACTGGATTGCAACCTCATTGCCAGCAATGTTGGCGGGCTTGGCGAAGTGGTTCAACATTTCAAAAATGGCCTCACCATCAAGCCCAACGATCCCGCGTCGATTGCTTGGGCAGTCAACCAAACATTGAGCGACCCGCATAGTGCCATGCAACGACGGATGCGCGCCAAGCAGGAAGTGAAGCAACGTTATAGTTGGGGGCGTATTGCGGAGGAGACGGTTGCACTGTATGAAGAGGTTGTCGCAGCGCGGCGATTAGTGGAGTGGTAGCAGGATATAGAAGAATGCAAGATCAATTTATCAACATTCGACCAGAGGAAGGTGACCTCAACATTCACGTTCGCATCTGGCAAAATGATACACAACAAACACCCTTTGTCCTTGTGCATGGACTCGCCAGCAACAGTCGTACATGGGATGCTGTTGCGCAACGATTGCATGAGACAGGTCACACAGTCGTCACAGTCGACCAGCGCGGTCACGGTTTGAGTGATAAACCAACCAGCGATGTGCTGGAGAATTATGGCTTTGAAGCAGTGGCAATGGACTTAAAACTGCTGATTGACAAGCTGAACCTGAATAAACCTATCTTGGTTGGACAATCTTGGGGTGGCAATGTGATGTTGGCTTTTGGTGCGCTCCATCCTGGCGTCGCTACTGGTCTGGGTTTTGTGGATGGGGGCTATCTTGACCTACAAAGTCGTCCCGATGCCACATGGGAAAAGATTTCAACGGAATTGCGCCCGCCCAAGCTGACAGGCATTCCTCGTGCAGATATGAAAGCGCGGATGCAACGCTATCACCCCGACTGGACCGACCAAGGCATTGAGGGGACGTTGGGCAATTTTGAAACGTTAGAGGATGGCACAGTGCGCCCTTGGTTATCACTGGACCGTCACATGGCGATTTTGCGAGCAATGTGGGATCAACGACCCACTGATCTCTATCCACATGTCACAGAGCCTGTGTTGATTTGCCCAACACGAAATCTGGATGATGCCGAACGCTTTCAGTCCAAGGCGGCATCCGTAGAGCGAGCGACAACGCTGTTACCCAAATCGACCGTTCATTGGTTTGATAACACCGACCATGATATTCATGTCCATCGCCCTCAACAGTTGGCTGATGTATTGCTCCATCATGAGCGTGAAGGTATATGGGTGCGATAATTTCATAAACATATAACTTGAAGACCCATTGGGCAACGATGCTCAATGGGTCTTTTGCTGTAAGACACACACTGAGATTGTTTTTATGGGTCTTCGCCAAACGGTGGAAAAAAATCTATTGTAGTTGTAGGGGCGTACCCTTGCGGTCGCCCAATATGCG
>JBCCFC010001224.1:0-4060 GCA_039029935.1 Chloroflexota bacterium | reverse complement strand
TGGAAGCGGTGTTGTGGCATGGTGGTGAGGCAGACGCCGCCAAGGAAAATGTTCTGCAACTTTCGCAAAAGCAGCGGGATGCGCTTATTGCATTTTTGGAATCGCTTTAAATGAAACGTCGTTTGATTGTTTGGCTCATGGTTAGCACAGTGTGTGTCGCTGTTGTGGCAGCGTGTACAGGTGTTGTTCTCGATATGACACCAATAGCAGTCACGCAGGATACAGCAGCAGAAGCACCGACAGCAGTGCCAGCGCCAATGCCTACTGAAACATCTATCCCAACCCTGCCCGTACTGGTTGATGGACAATTTGACCGTCGAGCCATGCTGACCAACATCGCCAATGTCGTGATTTTACCAGCACATGAGCGATTGGCCGCCGAATCGGCACAACTACAGTTCGCTATTGAGCAATTCGCCGCCGAGCCAACTGCCGAAACACTGATAACCGCACAGGAACAATGGGTAACAACTGCCGCAGCGGGGTCGAGCATTGAGCCGTTTATGTTGCGGTTTACCATGCTCATTCGGGGTCAAATCAAGAAATGGCCCATCAATACAAAATTTATCGAAGACTTTATTGCTGATACGGAGCAGATCGACGAGCCATTTATCAGCAGCATTGGCTCAACCTCGAAGGGGTTGGGTGCATTGGAATATTTGCTGTTTGCGGTCGCTGAGAATGACATAGTAGATAGTGACACAGCTATCGATGATGAAATCCTTGCAACGCTCACGGCAAATCCACAGCGCACGGCCTATCTGGTGGCATCAGCTCAGAATTTGACGATCACGACGGCGCGACTCAACGAAATGTGGTCTGCCGAGGGTGGAAACCAAGCGCAGCGGTTTATTGACGCAGATGACGCTGGCAACAATGTGCAGGGGTCGATCAGCATATTAGCCAACGAGATGATTGCGCTGGTTGAGGGGATGGTCAAGGACAAAATCGACGAACCGCTTCAGGGAGCCTATGCCGAGGCACAGCCAGAGGCCGTTGAGTCGCCCTATGGACAGGCATCTGTGCCATTGATGGTCGCCAATCTACGGTCTGCCCAGAACATTATGCATGCTGGTTTTGGTGAGTATTTGGGATTTTTAGGGCAATCAGAACTGGCTGATGCGATTGATTCACAGTTTGAAAAGGCGATTGGTACGCTCGAAGAGATTGCCCCATCGTTACAAGTGGCGGTGATTGATTCGCCGGATGCAGTACAGGCTGCGCGCGATGAAGTCAAGGCACTGTTGGTTCTGCTCAAGGTGGACATGGCAAACCAGATGAGTATCACAGTAACGTTTAGCGACAACGATGGCGACTAAGAGGATTTAATTCAGGACGCGGATGAACGCGGACAAACGCGGAAAAAATAGATTTCGATGGACAAAATCAGCGTTCATCCGCTCTCGTCCGCGTCCCATTCAATGGCTGCAAACGCCAACAGCCATCATGCCCTTGGTTGTCCTGCGCATCGTCTTTGGTCTGCTGATGTTGGTCAGCACCATTCGTTTTGTTGTCAACGGTTGGGTGCATGACTTTTATATCGAGCCAGCCTTTCATTTTACCTATCTGGGATTTGGCTGGGTCCAACCTTTACCCGCCCCTTGGCTATCCCCTTTGCTATATAGTGTCTTTGGCATCATTGCCCTTAGTGCAACAGGCATCGCACTCGGCGCATATTATCGACTGAGCATCACGACATTTTTTGTCTGCTTTACCTATATCGAGTTGCTGGACAAGACATATTACCTCAACCATTACTATTTTGTCTCGGTACTGAGTCTACTGCTCATCGTGCTGCCACTCCATCGCTGGCTGTCAGTCGATGCTTGGCGACGACCAGAGATAGCCACGCAAATGGTGCCGATGTGGACTGTAGCAGCAGTACGGTTACAGGTTGGGTTGGTCTATTTTTTTGCTGGCATCGCCAAGATTAAAGCGGACTGGTTGCTTGATGCTATGCCGCTGCAAATCTGGCTTCGTGCCAATACCGATTTCCCGTTGCTTGGCTGGCTCTTTGATTACACCGCCACCGCCTATGCCATGAGTTGGGGTGGGATGCTCTATGACCTGACCATTCCGATTGCCCTGCTCTATCGACACACACGGGGGGTTGCCTACATCGCTGTCATTGGGTTTCATCTCATGACGGCGATGCTCTTCCCCATCGGCATGTTCCCCTTCATCATGATGGGGTGTACGCTGGTCTTTTTTTCATGGGAAGATGGGACGCGGACGAGCGCGGATGAACGCGGATGGAATAACTTGAGTCCGGTTTTGATAGGATTTCTGGTACTGTTTTTTGCATTTCAGGTATTTATGCCGCTGCGTCACTGGCTCTATAAAGGCAACGTGTTGTGGACTGAGGAGGGTTATCGCTTTGCATGGAACGTGATGTTGGCGGAGAAGACGGGTCATGTCACGTTCACAGTGGAGGATCCAGACAGTGGCATTTCATTTCCCATTTATCCTAACGACTATTTAACCTATCAACAGGAAAAGCAGATGTCGTTTCAACCCGATATGATTCTTGAATTTGCGCATTATCTGACACGACAACTGCAAGCGGAATATGGTTACGATGTAGCGATTTACGCCGAAGCCTATGTCAGTCTCAATGGTCGCCCTAGCCAGCTTTTGATAGACCCGACCGTTGATTTAACCAAACAGGTAAACAATTTGTCATCCAAATCGTGGATTTTACCACTGGTGGATGAACGTTAACATTATTCACAAAAAGGACAATCATGAAACGATTTTACGTATTGAGTACTTTGTTGCTCATTGCCATTTTGAGTGTCGCAGCCTGTGCTGTGCCAATGCCACAGGATGCTGCACCAGCCGAGGACGCTGCGATGGAAGAGGCCGCAGAGGAAGCACCAGCCGAAGAAGCATCTGAGGAAGAAGCATCTGAGGAAGAAGCATCTGAGGATATGGCCGAGGGCGACGATATGGCAGCAATGAAGCAAGCTGCGCTGACCACCTATGCGGACATTGTTTACGCCAGCTATGAGGATTCTCACATGTTGGCGGTTGAACTGCAAGCGGCACTTGAGGCGTTTGTGGCTGACCCAAGTGAAGAGACCCATCAAGCGGCCAAGGATGCATGGTTGGCATCAAATGAGCCATATGGACAGACCGAAGCCTATCGTTTTTATGGCGGACCAATTGATGACGAAGATGGTCCAGAGGGCCTACTCAATGCATGGCCGTTGGATGAAGCCTATGTCGATTATGTCGATGGCGCACCAGAGGCTGGCATCATCAACAACGTGGAAGAATATCCAGAAATCAGCCGTGAGTTGATTGCATCGCTCAACGAAGTTGGGGCTGAGGAAAACATCAGCACAGGCTATCACGCCATCGAGTTCCTGTTGTGGGGACAGGATATGTATGAGGACAGTGCGGGCCAACGTGCTTACACTGACTATGTTGATGCGCCCAATGCCGAGCGTCGTGGACAATATCTACTGGCCGTTGGTGAGCAGCTTGTCGATAACCTCGCCGAAATGGTTGCTGCGTGGGACGCTGCGGGTGCGGACAATTACCGTGCCGAATTCTTGGCCTCAGACGCTGACATGGGCATCCAGAATGTCCTGACGGGCTTGGGTGTTCTCAGCAAAGCAGAGCTGGCAGGCGAGCGCATGTTTACGGCGCTGGACAACCAAGATCAGGAAGACGAGCATTCATGCTTTAGCGACAACACCCATCGTGACATCATCACCAACAACCAAGGTGTGATGAATGTTTACATGGGTAGCTACACACGGTTGGACGGTAGCGAAGTTAGTGGCACATCACTGGCCGATGTTGTCGCCGCTGTAGACGCTGACTTGAACGACCAGATGGTGGCGTTGTTGGAAGCAAGCATGGCACAAGTCAATGCCATTCATGTACCATTCGATCAAGCCATTGTATTGGCTGATCAACGACCCATTGTGTTGGAAGCTGTGATGACACTACAAGACCAAGGCGATAAAGTAGCCGAGGTTGCTTCTGCACTGGGATTGACCGTCAACACAGCGTTGCCGGAGTAGGTTTTGATGGTAGTTAGGTAGGTTGA
>JBCCFC010001223.1:0-4066 GCA_039029935.1 Chloroflexota bacterium | reverse complement strand
CTCTGCAAAATTTTTTCCGTATTTCATACTTTTTTCGGCCTACTGCGTGTAATAGAGAATGCTAACTCCACGATTTGGATGAGGGGTCTGAATAACCATCTCGCTCCCTACATATGAATGAAAAGGGATACGTCTTGTCTTCAGAAAATTCCAGCTTGCTCAAAGTCAATAATATCGAAGTTGTCTATAACGACGTCATCTTGGTTCTGCGCGGTGTCTCGCTAGAGGTTGCCGACGGCCAAATCGTCTCGCTTTTGGGGGCCAACGGTGCAGGTAAGTCGACGACACTTAAGGCACTGTCAGGGCTGCTGCATTCGCAACAGGGTAGCGTGACACGTGGCACGATTGAGTTTGACGGCGAGCGTATCGACAACCGGACACCAGATGAAATCGTGCGCATGGGCATTGTCCAGGTGTTGGAAGGGCGACCGCTGTTTGAGCATCTCACAGTGGAAGAAAATCTACGCACAGGGGCCTACTTCCGACCGACCAGTGCAGCACAACTCAAGCAAGACTTGGATGAAGTCTATCACTACTTCCCACGTCTGCTGGAATTTCGTAACCGCACCAGTGGCTATCTGTCCGGCGGCGAACAGCAGATGGTGGTCATTGGCCGCGCATTGATGGCAAAGCCGCGCCTGATGTTGCTCGATGAGCCATCACTGGGGCTTGCACCGATGTTGGTAAAAAACATTTTTGACATCATCCGCCAGATCAACGAAGAGTCAGGCGTATCCATCCTGTTGGTTGAACAGAATGCCAATGTTGCCTTGAAAACTGCTAGCTACGCCTATGTCATGGAGACAGGTCGTATTGTGTTGGATGGCACTGCCGAGCAGTTGTCCGAAAACGCCGACATCAAAGAATTCTATCTGGGGTTGACACAGGTGGGTGAACGGCGTAGTTACCGTGATGTGAAGCACTATAAGCGTCGGAAACGTTGGTTAGGCTAGAGATAATAAATTATGATAAGATAGAGTCGCTGAAATATCAGCGACTTTTTTTCTTTATAAAAGGAATGTGTTATGAGTGTAGCTGTACAAACACTTTCTCCTATGGCCTATTTAGCGCGAGAACGGAAAAGTACAATCAAAAGTGATTATATAGATGGTCAATTATACCAGATGGCGGGTGCAAGCCTGAACCATAATTTGATTCTCTCCGACACGCTCGTGGAGTTATCTATCCACTTTCGACAACAAAAAAATGGCTGTAAGGTTTTGCCGAGTGATATGAGGGTACGTATGGGAGATTCCTATACATATCCTGATATTGTGATTATTTGTGGGCAGCCTGAAGTCGAAAGTAATGATATTTTGGTTAACCCCACAATTGTCATTGAAGTTCTATCACCATCCACTGAGGCTTATGATCGGGGAGCAAAATCAAAAAAATTTCGAACAGTCGAATCACTGAAAGAGTACGCGCTTATTTCACAAGATAGCCCACACATCGAACACTACATTCGCCAAGATAATAACCAATGGCTTTTTTCGGAAGCATCAGCGTTAGATGGCTCGCTATACTTGCCCTCAATTGATTGCACATTGAATTTAGCCGACATCTATCAGCAGATTGAGTTTGAATAGTAAATAAACGACGGCCATACTGTCGTTTAGAAAGAGGAGCAAATTATATGGCACATAGTGATGAACGAACCCTTGTCAGCTTTGATTGGGCCATGAAACATATCCTACGTGACAAAGCTAATTTTGATGTATTGGAAGGATTTCTTTCGGCGTTGCTCAAAGAGGATGTCACGGTCACAGGAATCCTTGAAAGTGAAGGCAACCAACAGAGTTCGTCCGATAAATTCAACCGCGTTGATTTGATGGTACAAGACTCAAACGGAGTCGGGATGATTATTGAGATCCAGTACAGCTATTTTAGTAGCTATCTGAAACGAATCCTCTGGGGTGTATCTAAACTGATTACAGAAAGTATCAAGCTGGGCGATGATTATGCCAACGTCAAGAAGGTCATCTCCATTAGCATACTCTATTTTCCCTTTAGTGATGTTGGGGATGATGATAGAGATGCGAAAGATAATGACTATGTCTATTATGGTGGCACTGAGTTCTATGGTCTTCATACCGGACAACGTCTATCAGTACGTCAAGACACCTTGAAGCGCGATAATAAAAAAACGGAAATAGAGGGAGAGGTGCAAACGTTATCCGAAGAAGATTGGGGGCGACAGGCCGTGCAGCGCGAGCATAATATCTTTCCCGAATTTTACTTGATTGAGATTGGTCGGTTTCCGAGCGAAGTGAAAGATGCGTTGGATGAATGGATCTACTTTTTCAAACACTCAGAGATTCCTGAACATTTCAAGTCCGAGCATATTGAAGCCGCACGGGACAAATTGAGAGTAATGAAGATGCCGCCTGACGAGAAGAAAGCCTATGAACGATTTTGGATTGGGCGGTCTATTTACCGTAGTGAACTTGAGTCAGCAAAGGAGGATGGTCGGGAAGAAGGCCGTGCTGAGGGGTTGGAGGAAGGTCGTGCTGAGTTACAGCATGAAATGGTACGGCAGATGCTGGATCATGGTGAATCGCTTGATAAAATCGCACTCTATAGCGGTTTAAGTACGGATGAGATCGAACGAATTGCATAAAGTTGGGAATTTTTGCTTGGCATCATTGTTACGTATTCAAATGGTCACCACCATCAACCCGCAATAGCTCACCTGTGACAAACTCATTTTGTAATAAATACAGGATAGCTTGAGTCACTGGCTCAACTCCGCCTTCCCGTTGAAGTGGTATCCGTGCTGTGCGCTGGCGAATATACGCCTCATCCTGCCCTAGCGGTGCTATCATCGCACCTAGTGCGATGGCATTGACGCGAATTTTTGGTGCGAAGGTTGCAGCTGCGAGCAAGGTTAGGTGATTAAGTGCCCCTTTGCTCATGGCATAGCTAAAACGATCTGGTCTGTTAACATTACCATCCGTGATGTTTACAATCGCCCCTTGTTGTTCTTTTGGCAAAGCCTTGGCAAATGCCTGCATCAGAAAAAGTGGTGAAAGTAGATTAACACGGAATGTGTGTTCCCACACCTCTGGCGAGATTGTCTCTACTGTGTCTTTGGGGAAAATGGCGGCATTGTTGATTAAGATTTGAATCTGACCAAACTCTTCTATACCTCTTTGTAATAATGCCTGTGTTTCAATTGGGTTTTGTAAATTTGCTTGATAGGTCAAGACTTGTACCCCATACCCTCTTGCTTCGTGGGCTGTTTCTTCTGCTGCCTCATGTGATGCGTTGTAATGCAATAGAATATGACAACCTGCTTTGGCAAGCGTCAATATAATGACGCGCCCAATTCGATGTGCGCCTCCTGTAACCAAGGCCACTTTCCCAGCTAATTTTGTATCCATAACATCTGTTTTCTTTTCGGCTATATTTGATATATTTCTGTTTCAGAATAAGTCAGCGATTCTGCAATTTGACGTAAGGACAAGCCGTTCTCTGGATGTATCCAATCCGCCGCAATATCTGCAATAGGGTGGGCGATGTATGGATATTGGAGTAAGTGAGGGTCTGGAATTTGCTTCCCCTCTAACTCAAAGATTTGTTTTCCATACATAACGATATCTATATCAATTGGGTGAGGACTGTATTTATCAGCTATGCGGACTCTCCCAAGGTCTTGTTCAATCTGACGCAAGCAGCTTTTAAGTTCAGCAGGACTCAGGGCCGTTTTTACATGCGCGGCAGCATTATAATAGGGTGATTGCCCGGGTTGCCCACCAACAGGTAATGACTCATAGATTGGACTGACAGCACATAACGCAAAATCTGGGTGCTGACCCAACATTTGAATCGCTCGTGATAGATTTCTCTGACGGTCGATATTACTCCCTAACCCAAGTAAGACGTCTACTGGGTGATGGCTCATTGGTTACCTCCTCATTCATATTTGGCACATGATTGATATAGATATAGATTTCGATTAAATCAACCGTTTATTCACGCATCTTAACAAACGTTTGCCGATTGTACAAAGGGCAGTGGCTACCTACGTCACAGATAACCAATCTGTGTTACTGGTTTATCCTTT
>JBCCFC010001222.1:0-4067 GCA_039029935.1 Chloroflexota bacterium | reverse complement strand
TTATTTTGATTCTTATGTAAAATTCAACTTTACAAATCGCTACAATCCCATTTTTCACCTAACATTCATGCATTCTTTCTTGTTTTTTCAGAGATTATGCATGGTTTATATCAAGGTAGGGGTTCTCCGACAGACTGCTAGTAGCGGCAGATATTTCGCAGAATTCTATGCAAAGTAGCGACCCGCGCGGCTACGCGCTCTATCACCACGCCCAACGGGTCACTAACTACTTTAACCCGCATGATGGGGTTTTGAGCCTATCCAACCTCAAACATTTGGGGAAAGGACCTCGTTTAGGTCGAATAGGGCTACCCCAAGATGTACCGAATAAGGCGGTGAATGTGGATACAGGTCCTTACTTCAATACGTATGTGTCACCAAGTATGAGCGCAGACATCGCATTACCTCATACTTGGTATCTGGATGATGGCCTCTTTGCCCAAGATTTGGTCCATACACTGCAAGGCGAGATTGACCGTAACCGAATTCCGACTCGTATTGCCGTAGCGCATAATCAACTTATTTTGGGCGAACCCCAAACTGCCCTTGATAGAGGGATAAGGGTCGTCGCGTAAGCAGGAGAGGTTCAATAGGAATTCATAGGGTTGGCAGAGATGGTGCATTGCAGAACACCATCTCTGCCAACTTTATGAATTTCCAAACTGATTTCTCAAGCCCACCAATCCTTCCGAACTCGTGGATCCATAAAACTTCCCGCATCACGAATCGCCACACGAATTTCATTTTCAATTGCCCGGCCCACAGCTTGCCCTGTACGCAGTGCAGGCAATTGACCGCGTCCAGCAGCATTGAGTTGATCATAGAGTTGACGTAGACGCGGTTCAGCAGCAACGCCTTCGACATGAAGCGTGTAGCCATGCACCACATTGTCCTCGCGTGTATACTTAATCGTCATGCGCTCATCATCAACAAAGAGGACAAGTGCGTTGTAGCCATCTCCAATATGATAACCACTACGCGGCAGGTGGACCGTCTCGGCGGGGTTTGTGTGCAGACCCATGACCGTGACTTCGTAGTTGGTGATTTGCCCACCACGTGCATTGCGCCCCCAATCCCAATGATGTGTGCGGAAGAGGCTGCATACACTGCTGCGACGATTGTTGGCAAAGATTGTACTGAGTTGGGGGGCGCGTCCATCAGTGGGGCCGTTCAGATCAATCAGCCCCATATGCGCTGTCGTTGGCACATAGCCACGCAGGGCAAGGTTAATGTCACCATGTTCGTGCGCAGGGCGATCCGTAGGTGCGCTGGCAATAGATAATGCGTTATAATGTTCGTTGGGGATGGATGCAGAGGGGTCGGGTGCGACTGGCTCTGGTGTGACTGGCTCTGGTTGCGGTGGTGCGGGTGCAGGTTGTACAGGCACAGGCTGCTCAGGTGCTGGTGGTGGTACAGGTATTAGTGGTGATTGTACACCGCCTGTTGATGTCACGATTTCCGGCTGTGTTGCAACGCCAATCGTAGGGCTTTGGGCATAGTCCTGAATCCATTGCGCAATCAGTGACTCTAAATGCAATCCTTGTCCCTGTGCGCGTATCTGTGCAAGTTGATAGACTGCGTTATCTATTTCAATTTGTATCTGCTTTGTAGACATAGTTAATTCCGTATATTGAACAATGAATATTTGGTTATTATCGGCGTACCACACAGGTAGCCACAAATCATGGGCCACTGGCTATATCCGCCACAGCCGTCACAACATCCATCTGTTGAGCATGGCTGGGCGTTTTTGGAAGTGGCGAATGCAAGGTGGAGCGATTGAACTCGCCCATCAAGCACAGGAGCAGATTACACAGGGGAATCTGCCCGATGTCATTTTGGCGACCGATATGGTCAACATCCCCGTATTCCTCGCCCTCACACGTACCAGTCTACCACAAAATATCCCCATTGTGTACTACATGCATGAAAATCAACTCACATACCCCACACGCCCCGGTGAGAAGCCCGACTTCACCTATGCCATGATCAACTGGCTCAGTCAACTAAGCGCGGATAGGATACTCTTCAACAGCCATTTTCACCTGCACAGTTGGTTTGATGCCTTACCCAATCTTCTCAAACATTTTCCCGATTACAACCATCTCAAACTTGTCGGTCAAGTACAGGCAAAAAGCAGCGTACTGCCCGTTGGTATTCATTGTGGACCTTTGCTTGAAACGGTTGATAGTAACGCAGGCGTCCTGCCTGTCGCACCACTCATTGTCTGGAACCAACGCTGGGAATATGACAAAAGACCAGATCGCTTTTTTGCTCTGCTCTATCGTCTGCAAAAGCAGGGTATTGCCTTTCGCCTGGCCGTCGCTGGCGAAAACTTTCGCAACGTCCCCCATGAATTCACCGAAGCACAGGAACGGCTAGGCGAGGCCATTACACATTGGGGCTATGTCAAGGAGTACGCCGACTATATTCGGTTATTACAAAGTGCTGATTTGGTGATTAGCACGGCTGACCATGAATTTTTTGGCATTAGTGTGCTAGAAGCGATTGTTGCCGGAGCCTTTCCCCTACTGCCCAATCGACTGAGCTACCCAGAGTTGATTCCAGCAGCGTTACATCCCGCTTGTCTCTACAAAGACGACGAAGATCTCTTTCAGAAGGCATGTATGCGACTACAGTCACCACGAAAGGCGTCGCCATTGCTACGAGATGTTGTGATGCAGTCCGTAGACTGGCCGATTGTTGCAGCGCGATATGATGATGTATTGGAAAAGATAAGGTAGAAAAAACTATTGTTCCTTCATATTTGTGGTGCTGCACTCTTTACCCAATACGTGTAATAGCCCATAACATTCTCTCAAAATTTATATTTTGTTTATATTTCATATTTCACGCTCCTTATTTATGCCCTGTTTATACAATCTCTGTTATAATCGGACATGAATTCAAACGATTGCACAACGTTGCGTTTCTGCAATTTTGCAATATGGGCATCACGCCCAAGATATTCAAGCCAATTCAATACTCTACGGAGGAGATATGAAAAAGACAATTTTGTTGCTCTCGCTGTTGATCTGTGCGGCGATGGTATTCACTGCTTGTGCGCCACCAGCGGCTGTTGAAGACGCACCTGCTGCGGAAGAAGCGGCCAGTGATGACGGTGGCGAAGAAATGGCCGAAGGTGACGGCGAAGAAATGGCCGAAGGTGATGGCGAATGTGTCGTCGTTATTGGTGCGGCGATCAGTGAAACGGGTAAGTACGCTCGTGAAGGTAAAGATGTGCGCCAAGGGTATGACCTGTGGGCAGAATGGGTGAACGGCGAGGGCGGCGGCATCACAATTGGTGACGCGACTTGTTCAGCCGAGATCATCTACTATGATGACGAAAGTGATCCGGACACGGTTTCTCGTTTGGTCGAAAAGCTGGTTACGGAAGACGAAGTTGATCTGCTGCTTGGGCCATATAGCTCCAGCATGACAATGGCCGCCAGTGCGATTGCTGAAAAGTATGACATGATCATGGTTGAAGGCAACGGCTCTTCGGAATCACTCTTTGAGCGTGGATTCAAGAACCTCTTCGCTGTTTTGACACCAGCAGGCAACTATGGCGAATCAGCCTTGAAAGCTCTGTCTGAATTGGGCGCAGAATCAGTGGTGATCGCCTATGAAGATACAGCCTTCCCAACCAGCGTTGCCACAGGTGCAATTGCTTGGGCCGAGGAATATGGCATGGAAGTTTTGGGCGTTGAGACCTATCCAAAAGATGTTGCTGATGTGAGTGGTATCATGGCGAAGTTCAAGGAAATGGAACCAGATGTCTTCTTGGGTGGCGGTCACTTTAACGACGCACTGTTGTTTGTCCGTGCAGCCAAAGAGTTGGACTTCAATCCAAAAGCAATGGTCAGACGAGGACGCGGACGAGGAGGGCGGCTTCAAAAGTCAAGCAAAGGAAGGGCCGGGTGCAGTGAGACCTAAGGCTGCTGGTGCTGAGGGAGGTGAAAGCTTCAAGGATGACCAGGAGCAGTTGCGTGCTTCCACCAGCTTCCGGAAGTAAGCCCAGCGGAATTGAGGGCATTGACAACCGATGATTGATTGACCTTGTTATG
>JBCCFC010001221.1:0-4070 GCA_039029935.1 Chloroflexota bacterium | reverse complement strand
GTTTTGGGGTTAGGTTTTGCGGTCCACTTGTTGGCCCCAATTTACTGCGCGTGGGTCACCCCCCGCGCTAATTCTTTGGCCACACTCTAATTTCGAGATAGATAGAATTTACGATTGACGCAATGTCTGCACATGCTGACTAAGTGCCTGAACACCATACCCCAACGGACTACCTACATTCATAAAACGATAGCCCCACTCAATCTTCTGCTGAATTTCATCAATGTTTGTTAATGTTGTGCCAACAGGAATCCCCGTTTCAGCCAAACGCTTTGGCACTTCCTGCATAATTTCCTGAACCGCAGGGTCTTGCATTTGGGTGATCACACCCAGCGACGCCGAAAGGTCCATTGGGCCAACAAAGAGTACATCAATGCCCGGCACTTTGATAATTTCATCCAGATTATCATAGGCCTCTTGACTCTCCATCTGCACAATTAATACGGTTTCATCGTTGGCCTGTTGGATTGCCTCAAACCAATTGACGCCAGCCAAGTGCGGCCAGTTGGGTGAAACACCGCGATTGCCCAATGGTGGATAGAAGGTATGCTCAACAGCCTTTGCCGCCTCTTCTGCCGTGTTCACTTGTGGAACCATTATCGCCACCGCTCCCACGTCAACCGCCTTTTTGATCAATGCAGGGTCATTCCACGCCACACGAATCATGGGCGCAACACCATTCTGTCGTGCCAACACAGGCAACACATCCAGAGCCTCTGTGCCATAAGGCGAATGTTCTGTGTCCATCCACAGGAAGTCGATACCAGTTTGACATGAGGCAACGGTCACTCGTGCCGATGGTGCGGCCAAGGCTGTCCCCAACACTAAGTCACCATTACGCAATTTTTGTTTTAATGGATTTGGAACCATGAAGTTTTCCTTTTTTAGTATAAAAATGATTGTTTAGTAATAAGCCAGCATTATACCTCAAAAAGCCAAATCCAAATATCAAGAAAAAATTCTAAACCATCTCCACCGCAACTGCCGTGCCACCGCCTGTGCCGTGACAGAGCGACGCCATGCCAAGTTTGCCACCAGTCTGCTTTAATGCCGTCAACAAAGTCACCACAATACGTGAGCCAGAGCAGCCAATGGGATGTCCAAGCGCGATCCCTCCACCGTAGATGTTGAGCTTTTCGTAGGGAATACCTAGCACCTTATTGAAGAGGACACTGTTGACAGCAAAAGCCTCGTTGTTCTCGACCAAATCAATATCATGAATCTCTTTGCCAATCTTGCCCATCAACTTGCGCACGGCTGGAATCGGTGCTTCCACAAAGCGCCAACTGTCAACCGCCGCCCATGCACCGCCCACAATGCGCGCAATCGGTGTCAGGTTGTGGGTGGCGATGGCGGCTTCGCTGGCGACCAGAATGGCCGCTGCACCATCGCTGATTTGGCTGGCATTGCCCGCAGTCAAGATGCCGTTTTGGGTGAAAGCAGGACGCAATTTGGCAAGCGTTTCCGGTGTGGTGTTGGGGCGAATCCCTTCATCACTGGTCATGGTCACGCTGCCACGACGCTGGGCGATTTCCATCGGCGCAATCTCGCTGTCAAATAAACCCTGTTCTGTTGCTGCTGCTGCTCTTTTCTGCGAATGATAGGCCACCGCATCGACCTCATCACGTGTTACCTCGTACTCTTCGGCCAATCGCTCTGTCTCAGGTCCCATGCCATCATCTTCAATTGGGTCGGTCAGCCCATCATAGACCATCGTATCGATCATCGGTGCAGTGCCACCGGACATCATCTTGTAGCCCCAACGCGCTTGATGGGGAACCGAAAACGCGGCCTGAGACATCGACTCCATGCCACCTGTCAGCACTAGATCAGCGTCGCCAGCCTTGATTGCCATCGCCGCATTCATCAACGTCATCATCCCCGACGAACAGACCATATCGAGCGCATAGCCATCCACATGTTGTGGAATGCCCGCTTTGATGGCTGCTTGTCGTGGCAGAAGTTGACCATGCCCCGCACGCAGAATGTTGCCCATGATATAAAGATCAAGTTCCTCGCCTGTCAACCCTGCTTTGCCGAGGGCAGCGCGCATGGCATGTGCGCCCAAATCTACGGGCGACGTGTCTTTGAGCAGCCCACCAAACTTTCCAATGGGTGTGCGGGCTGTCGAAACGATATAAGCATCTGTCATGATTTTCTCTTCAAGTCCTTTTCTTCAATAAAGATTTTAAAACGCAGATTCGCAATCTGTGATATTGGTTTACGCACAATCGAAAAAATTTAACACTGATACGATCAAAAACGGATATTGTGAAAACGCTGTTATTAACTTTGATTTCTAAACGCAACGTTCCACCAATACCAAAGACTTAGACCAAGCGCAATGGCACAGCCAAGCACAGCCACCCAAAATGCGTCTTGCATCCCCGCCAGTTGTGCATTCAGTGGTGCGGTGTTGATATTGGCGGCAGTAATCGTGACAGTATCAGTTCCATGACCAGTTCCATCACCGACATAGTGGCTCACTCTTGTCACCCACGCAGTGCCCAGCAACGCTACACCCATGCTACGGCCAATCGAGCGCACGACAGAGAGTAGACTGCCACCCATGCCCAAGCGGTTTGTAGGGACATTGCCCATGATGGTGCTGTTGTTGGGTGATTGGAAGATGCCCATGCCTAACCCCAAAGGTAGCAGACGTATCACATAGTCAAGCGTTGATGTTTCCATCGTTAACGTGGTGACGCTCCATGCCCCGAACGTCATACACACCAACCCCACAATCATAATGTAGGGGCTACCGATGCGGTCGGCCAGTGTGCCAGAAACGGGGGCGATGGCGCCAAAGACGATGGAGGGGACGACCAGCAGTAGACCAGCCTGTTGTGGTGTGTAGCCCCGAATGTCCTGTAGATAAAAAGGCAGAAGCAGGAGGACACCAACATAAAGGACAAAGCTAAAGAGACGCATGGTGATGTTGATGCTAAAGGCTTGGTTACGAAAGAGTGACAGATCGAGAATGGGGTGGCTTGTGTGTGCTTCGACCCAGATTAAACCGATGAGACAGAGCAGTGATGCCGTCATCAGCCAGAGGACGATGGGTTGACCAAAGCCGATTTGTTGCCCTTGGGTGGTGGCGATTAGCAGGGTGAGCATCATGCCAATAAAACACAATGCGCCTACGTAGTCAAACGACTCTTGTTCCGAGTGTTCAGCTTGATTTGCTGTGGGCATTGACGGTAAATATCGCCATGTGAGAAAAAACACCATGATGGCGATAGGGACCTGCGAGAAAAATATCCACCGCCATGACAGCACTTCTAGTAGGTAGCCACCCGCAACAGGACCAAGCAGAATGCCAATCGAGACAATCGCCCCGATGCTACCCATTGCCTTGCCGCGCTCCGAGGGCGGGAAGGATTCGGTAAGAATGCCGAGCGTCAGTGCCAGTGACATCGCCACCCCGATGGCCTGTAACACACGAAAGGCAATCAGCCATTCAATCGATGGTGCTGCCCCTGATAATGCTGCACCAATTGCCACGATCACCGCACCGCTCATAAAAACGCGCTTCTTCCCCAGCATGTCACCCAAGCGTCCCGCCGCTAAGGTCAACGATGTTTGGGTTAATACAAAGGCGAGGACTGCCCACTGACCGATGGCGAAGCCTGCGTCAAAGACATCAATAAGGGTGGGGAGAGCAACACCGACAGCACCTAAGTCATAGGTTTCAAAGAGGGCACCGACACCGACGACAGCCATAACCGCCCATTTATGACTGTAGTCGGGTTGGGATGTTGTTTCTGATGTTTGCGACATGCATTGTTCTGCTTTCTCGTTTAACCGAAGTTATGGTACAAGTTATTGTAACGTCCAATTGCGTATTGAACGTGAAGTCATGCTATCAAAGTTGAGCAGTTCAGTCAATTTGTATCCTTGCTTTTGACACTGACTTGAGTGGCTTATTTGTTGGCAATGGCATAAGAGATGGAGCTTTAGCTAGATACCTAAATAGTGTTCAAGTGTATTCAGAGGTATTTTGGGTGAACACAATTTTATCCGAATCAGGATGGAATAGATTGACAGCTATTTGTATCTATGATATACTT
>JBCCFC010001220.1:0-4074 GCA_039029935.1 Chloroflexota bacterium | reverse complement strand
CTCCAAATTTTCTTCTTATTCTTTCAGCTTTGTACTCTTGAAACATCCTCTTTATAATCCTATATGACCCTTATACGCATCAGAACCCTTGCTCTATTCGCGAAAGTTTCTCCCTTCTACCTCTGGTTGCGGGAATTGCTGTTGTTTTTCTTTTTGCATGAGTATAAAAAAGAGCATGATCGAAAGGACCCGCGCGGCCAGTTAATGATCGCCATGATTGCGGCGCAGCTACTCAACAATGATGAAAGTCCACTCTATGGAGCCTATGTAGTTGGACATATGTGGTACTTTGTTGTTCTTGAGGGGAAGGACTATTCTGTTCATCGCCAGGGGTTTAATGCGCTCACCGATGAACTCGAAAAAATCTTTGGCGTTTTACGAAAGACAAAGCCGATTATTGAGGCATGGCTTGCCTCTGCTGAAACAACCTGACATACGACAACGGATTTGGGCTTTGGAACGGATTTTTCGTGTGCAGAGCTAAGGAAGGGCGATTAAATAACCTACCCATCTGGATCGGAACCGCACGGGGCGTGCTCACTAAACACGCGCACGTTATTTAATCACCATTCCTAATAATCCGTTCCTTGCCCAAATCCGCTGTAGTATAAACACCTGTGGGAGTAACCATAACCGATGCAATCCAATTCATCAAACTACCAAATACCAGATCAACACAATTTTGAGTCTTCTCAACACAGCGACATCGCCGTCGGCAATATTCATGATAGCCAAGCCGTCGCTGTCGGAACACACATCACTCAGTATGTCTATCTTGATGGGAAACCCGCGCCACCAGACGATGCTGATGAATCACAACAGGTATCTGGGCCACCACCCTACAAAGGCATGACCTATTACGACGTAGCCGATGCTGACCTCTTCTTTGGCCGCGAATCGTTGACACAGGAACTGGTTGCGTACCTCGAAGACCACGCCTTTCTCGCTATCATCGGGGCCAGCGGTAGTGGCAAGTCATCGGTGGCGCGTGCGGGGTTGATTCCGGCGTTGTTGGATGGGCAACCGATGGAGAATCACCCAGAGTGGGCGGTTCACATCATCACACCGACCGAGCAACCGCTGGAAGCCTTGGCGATCAGCCTGACACGGGACAGCGAGTCGGTGACAGCGACCATGACCTTGATGGATGACCTCGCACAAGACCGACGCAGCCTCAACGTCTATATCAAACGGCTGCTCAGTCGCCCCAATGCGCCCAAACGATTACTGCTGTTGGTCGATCAGTTTGAGGAACTCTTCACCCGTTGCCGTGACAAAGAGACACGCCGCCTCTTTGTCGAGAACCTACTGGAGGCAGCGGGCATCATTAATGACCCCACTAGCCACCGACCGACCTTATTTGATAGTCTAGCAAACGCCACTGACAACACCACCGACAGCCACGCACCACAACCACCTGCTCCTGTGCGCATCATCCTCACACTGCGGGCTGACTTTTACGCGCACTGTGCCGAGTTTGCCGAGCTACGGTTAGCCTTGGCGCGCTACCAGAACTACATCGGTATCATGAATCGCGAGGAAATCCGACAGGTGATTGAGCGACCTGCGGGTGAGACATGGCAGCTTGAATCTGGGCTGGCCGAGCAGATTCTGACAGATATTGGCTATGGTACGCGCCAAGAGCCAGAACCCGGCTCATTGCCCTTGCTCTCTCACGCACTGCGCGAAACGTGGGAGCGGCGGCGCGGCGCAACCATGACATTGGCGGGTTATCGTGCGATTGGCGGGGTGCAGGGAGCAATTGCACAAACCGCTGAAACCTTGCTGGCCGACCTGAGCGACGATGAGCAACGCATGGTACGCACCATCTTTCGGCGGCTCACCGAGGTGGGCAATGAGAATCAGTATACCCGTCGGCGTGTCTTGCAGCAAGAGTTGCTATCGGGCAAGGGCGACCATGATGCCATGCAATCGATCCTCAAACGCTTGGCCGACCATCGGCTTGTGACCATTTCAACGGTTGATCTGTCGATTGATTCGCTGAGTGAGTTGCCTAGCGAAAAGGCCGTGAAGATTGAAGTGGCGCACGAAGCCCTGCTGCGGGAGTGGCCGACCTTGCGTGGCTGGCTTGATGAAGACCGTGAGGGTATCCGGCTGCATCAACGGTTGGGTGAGGATGCCAAAGAATGGCAGGGTAGTGGTGATGATGGAATGCTCTATCGTGGTGGGCGGTTGGAATTGGCCCGGGCGTGGGCTAAGGAGAATCCCGATGAACTGAGCGCGGTTGAGTCAGCCTTTTTGCAGGCCAGCCACGATGCGGTGGAGGCGGCTATTTGTGCTGAAGAGGAACAACGAGAGGCTGAACGTAAGGCGCGCCAAGAGGCCGAAAAGAGAGAGCGGCGGGCATTAGCTGAGCAATTGGCGGGACAGGCGCAATTATTGCTCTATCGTGATCAAATGGTCGGGGAACTTCCGTTGATTTTGGCGCGTGATGCTGTGTTGATAACTTGGCTCAATGATGGCTATATTGCCGCCAACGCTTACAGCGCACTTAATCATGCAGTACAGCGAGCAGCGTGGCGACAAACGCTGTATAGTGCTGGCAAACACCATGAAGGTTCGGTCAATAGTGTCGCGTATAGTCCAGATGGACAGACGATTGCATCGGGGGGCGATGACAACACGATTCACATCTGGGATGCATATACATTTGAGCCAATTAGTATTCTTTTCGGTCACACAGATTCTGTTTTATCAGTGGAATATAGCCCCGATAGCACACGTATCGTATCGGGAAGTCATGACAATACTATACGAATTTGGGATGCTCAAATAGGGAGGCAACTGGTCATAATAGACAGTCACACAGATTCTGTTTCCTCAGCGAAGTACAGTCCCAGTGGCACATGCATTGTTTCTGGAAGTTTAGACAGTACGGTCTGCATCTGGGACGCTCGGACAGCTACCCAACTTACACAACTTGATGGTCATTCTGGTGGCGTTTTATCAGTGGAATATAGTCCCGATGGTACACACATTGTTTCTGGTGGAGACGATTGTACGATACGTGTTTGGAATGTGGAGACGGAAACCCAACTCGTTCTACTTGATAGTCATAAAGGCTGGGTAAGCTCGGTGGGATATAGTCCTGATAGTACACACATTATTTCTGGCAGTTTAGATAACACAGCGTGTATCTGGAATGCTGAGACAGGGTTCCAAACTGCTCTATTAGGCCATACAGACTGGGTAAATTCGGTAAGATATAGTCCTGATGGTACGCGTGTCGTATCAAGTAGCTCCGACTCGATAGTGCGCATCTGGGATGCTGAGACAGGGAGACAACTCGCCAAACTTGACGGTCATACAGGTGCCGTATGGACAGTGGGATATAGCTACGATGGCACACGCATTGTTTCAGGGTGTTCTGACGATACTGTGCGTATTTGGGATGACAAGAAGGATGCGCGCCTTATGCTATTTGGAACCCATAAAGATGCAGTAACGTCAGTGGGGTACAGCCCCAATGGTAAATGTATCGTGTTTGGAAGTTTAGATCACACAGTGCATATCTGGGATGCCGAGGCAAGAAGCCAACTCGCCAAACTCGACGGTCATACAGGTGTTATTTGGGCAGTGGGATACAGTCCCAATGGTACACGTATCGCCTCTGGCAGTGCTGACAATACAGTGCGTATATGGGATGCTGAAACAGGAAGCCAGCTCTTCAAACTCGACGGTCACACCGATGATGTTCGGGCAGTGGGATATAGCCCCGATGGTACATGTATTGTATCTGGTAGTTCTGACCACACTGTGCGCATCTGGGATGCTCAGACAGGGTTCCAAATCGCCAAACTCGACGGCCACACCGATACAGTTTGGTCGGTAGGATACAGCCCTGATGACACACATATCGTCTCTAGTGGCTCTGACCACACAGCCCGTATATGGGATGCTCGGACTGGAACACAACTCTACCAACTTGATGGTCATAAAGGTGTTGTTTGGTCGGTAGGATACAGTCCCGATGGCACATGTATAGTCTCTGGTAGTTCTGACCATACAGTGCGTATATGGGATGCTCAGACTGGAACTCAACTCTACCAACTT
>JBCCFC010001219.1:0-4079 GCA_039029935.1 Chloroflexota bacterium | reverse complement strand
TCCCCTCGCGTCATGTACACCTGCGCCATCATGGACAACGACGCCGACTTGCCCTTCATGTCGCCCAGCTTTTCATCTAGCACTAGGCTCTCCTCGTACAAGGCCAACGCTCTGTCTAGCTCCCCTCGCGTCATGTACACCTGCGCCATCATGGACAACGACGCCGACTTGCCCTTCATGTCGCCCAGCTTTTCATCTAGCACTAGGCTCTCCTCGTACAAGGCCAACGCTCTGTCTAGGTCGCCCCATGTATTCCAGAGGGTAGCCTGCTCATAGAGTAGACTGGATCGGGCAGCATCGTCATCAGGTTGCAGAGCGGCGATACCCATCGCCAGCACATCATGCGAGGCTTGCAGCCGTCCTAGCTGATAGGTGAGCCAGCCCAAGCGTTTGCAATACATCGGTTTCTCTTCCAGTGGTTGATATTCGGCTTGTATAATCAATACGTCCAGCCACTGACGGATCAGTCGATTTAGCCCCAAGTCGCTGCTGATATCACCATAGCCCTTCTGCACCAGCCACCGCGCATACTCGGCATCAACATTCGCCAGATGTGTAGCGATGTCCTCATCAGGATTCTCTGCTACGTATACAGCTAGGCGTGTCGCCAGTGTCCGTCCAATCACGGGGTCGAGCCGATAGGTGGCGGGGCGGTCGCTGTTGACAAACGTGCCATCGACTTGGAGCAGACTGCGTTGGACAAAGTGATTGAGGATTGTGGCATGGGCATCCTTGTCCGTGATGCCCGTGTGACGCCAGAGCATCTCTGCGCCTTCGACAAAAAAAGGTGCAGGGAAATGGCTGAGAAGCATAAGCTGCACTTGTTGTGTTGCGTTGAGGACGGCAAAACTGCGGTTGAAGGCAATGTCAAAGGTGACGTGGTGTTTGGCGATGCCGGGGCGATAAGCTGCGGCCAACTCCTCGACCCAGTTCGCCAGAAAATCTTCAGCGGTACGCGCACGACTATTATCATATTCCCCCGCCAGCAACGCAACCGCCAGCGGATGGCCTTCGGTGACATCGGCAACTTGCAGGGCCAGTGCCGCGTGTGCCAGTTGAGCCACCACATCATGGCTCTTGGCACGGGTGCTGTGGTGGATAAAGAGTTGCGCCCCCGCTTGCAAATCCACGCCTCGCAACGTGTGTGTATTGTCGGGGAAAAGCACTTCCCCCGCAAAGCCCGCAGGGTGTTGACGACTGGTAATCAGCAACGGCACACCACTCTGCGCCAACTGCGCAAAGGCACGGTGAAGTGCTTCCGCGCCAGTACTACCTCGGGAACCCTCTGGGTGCTGCTCACCTCGGGAACCCTCTGGGTGCTGCTCACCTCGGGAACCCTCTGGGTGCTGCCCACCTGCAACCTGATCCAACACACTCTCATAGTTGTCGATGAAGAGTAACGCAGGGTGGGTGCGCAGATGCGCAAGCAGGGTCTCGGTCAAGCGCTCAACGGACAGGTCGGCCAGTGGCTGTGTGGCGATGTTGAGTCGCTCCAGCAGTTCAAGCAACACCGTTGCAGGGTTGAAGGCTGCGCCGTCCACTTGCTTGGTTGCCAAGCCCTTATCAGCCAAGGTAACACCAACAGCGCCCTGCCCTGATCGCCCTGCGCCCGAACCACCAAAACGCCAGCCAAAGCGTTGTGCAAAGGCTCCACTGAGCGCTGTCTTGCCCATGCCACCTGTGCCGACTACCGTGACAACGGTGGTCGCCTCACCGCTGCTCATGCGCGTAGAAAACATGTTGGCAAGCTGATGCAATTCACGTACACGGCCCAACAGCGGCGTTGGTGGCTCTAGCGCAGGTGGCAGGCTGGCATAGCGCGCACGGGAGAGGTCACGCACATGAGGTGAGCCGGGATGCAGACGAAAGGGGTCGAGAAAACTCGATTGTTGATTCAGCACCTCGACATCTGGCACACCCACATAGACCACTGGCATCCCCACTGGCATCCCCACCATGTAATCCATCTCGGCATCCAATGCCAACCGTGTCTGGCGCATGGCCTCGGCCACATCCAGCCCTGCCAATAACGACTCAAAAAGCGTCTGCGCAAAGAGTGTGCTGAGGTTGTCGGGGAAGGTGGATTGCATCCCAATCGCCACCGGAATGCCTGCATGGACAAGCGCATAGGCCATGTCCGCACTGGCAGATTCCCGATGCACATCATCCCGCGCATCCTGTGCATCATCCAGTTCAAGACTGGTGGCCGCACTCAAACAGGCACTCATCACCACCATGCGCAACACACCAGACGGTGTCATACGCATCAACCGTTCGCTGGTTAACGGGTGCGCCTTGCCATCCTCATCCTCCAAAATCAAAGTCGCCATCGCCCCCTTGGTCTTGTGGGGGATGACCTTCCCATGACAGCTTAGATGAAGCAGCGCAGGTCCCCGCCGCAAGCGTTGGCGTAGATGTTTCTCGGTTGGCGGGATACGCTCGGCCTGTAACGCCACCCCACTGCCCCGCAACGCTTCGCCAATCCCACGAATCTCACGCTCGCTGTCCAATGCAAAGGCACGTGGGTTGCCCTGCGCATCCACCGCTGGGTCCGCCGTCAACAGCGTGACATTGAGCGGTGCATTCTCTTGGGCTTGCGGCATACGGGTCTTGGCCTTTGTTTTGACAACACGAATGATCGACCAGTCACAGGCCAACATCTCGTCATCGGGTGTGCGCGCATACTCCCACGGAATGGTACGGCTGGCATCGTCCGTGTTGAGATAAAGTACCCTGTCCTCGCTTTCATCCAAAAGGTTGGTGAGCGCATCGCCACCCAATGCCGCGTAGAGTTGTTGTCCCAACGTGCGCGCAGCGACGGCATCCGCAAAGGGGTTGACGTGGCGCATGGTTGGTGTACCCAGTGCGGGGTTCTCCACGCGTTCTGTGCGGATACGCGGCAGTGTGTCCAACGGCGTGGGTGGCCCCAATGCCACGTTGCTGTGAGACACGGTGAGTTGATTGTTGTTGACTGTCAGTGTTAGGGTTGGCATGTTGTTTCCTTGCAGCTAAAAATTGTATCGCAGATTGTCTATCTGCGGGCGATAGATTGGCAATCTGTTTTACTGGCTCGTGTTTGTATCGCAGATTGTCTATCTGCGGGCGATAGATTGGCAGTCTGTTTTACTGGCTCGTGTTTGTATCGCAGATTGTCTATCTGCGGGCTGGTTTATGTAGCCAGAAACCGATTAATCTCTTCGGCAAGTGTGGCCTCCTCATCTGATGACAATAGTACAATAGGCTTTCTTGTGGCAAACAACAATCTTGTTTCATATTGTGTTTGCCGTTTTCTTCCTTCATAGACCTTGACCGTCGCCTCCTGCACCTCATGTATGGGGATGATTTCTGTGTGAGATTGGTTGATGAGGCTGCGATGTGTGATAGATAAATTGCCAGCCTCTTTATCAAACACCGCAAGAATTGGATTTTTCCCAAAAATGGCACGAAAGAGAAAAGCTCCACCCACAGGCACAAGACACATAGCGAGCAATATGCTAAGAGAAAACTCAAGGCTGTCTGAAAATTCGAGTGCAGAACCATCGGGATTTTGAACCAGATAACGAATGGCGTCAACTGTCTGTTGTGCGATTTCACGATCAGAACTCTCTGTGTACGATAACGGAACTTCACCTTCCGCGTTGATTAGAGCCGCTTGATACAAGATTACGGGTTGTTGTGTGTTACGCGGAGAAATATCTATCTGTACATCACGGACCTGTTCAATTGTGGTCTCGCTTTGCCCCAAAAGCCCTGTCATTGTTGTTACACAGTTAACAGTCTCTGTGTTGTGTTGATAACAGGTAAGCGTATAATCTTCGTTTGAAGACAAAATGAAATAGATGCTTGCGCACAGAAACCCCAAACCAATCATTGCAAACAACAGGCTCTTTTTGCGTAATTCAACTATGGTTGTCTCCAATGTCAGAATGGTTTCTGTCTGTTGTGTAATCTTCATGAAGCTCTCTTTGTTTTTTCATTGAATAGGAAAGTATAAGATCAGCTTGCCAGCGAGTCAGCAAGTAAGCACTGGCTGAGTAGCTGACATTCTGACTAGCTGACCGCCTAATTCGGAATCCAAT
>JBCCFC010001218.1:0-4080 GCA_039029935.1 Chloroflexota bacterium | reverse complement strand
GTAGAAATTAACAAATTCTACAGAAGTCGGACTTTTTTCAGCAGAGTCATGGAATCTTAAAAAAATTCTAAATTCAAGTGTATACCTTGGTTTACTACTTCTCTTGAAATATACACTATTAACGTTTTCTAAACAGAAAAGTTTCGATAAAACGTCTTCGCCCGTTATTAATTTTTTCCACCACTCTGCTCAATCAATTTCGCCACCAAAGCCGTCCATCCCGTTTGATGGCTGGCTCCAATCCCAGCACCGTTGTCGCCATGAAAATATTCATAGAACAACATATAATCTTTCCAGTGTGGATCGGTTTGGAAATAGTCAATGCCACCATTAAAGGGGCGATAGCCATTGCGCTGCTCATCGCGCTGAAAAATGCGCATCAAACGCTGTGAGATTTCTGTGGCAACCTGATCAATGTTGACCTCCTTGCCTGCCAGTGGCACTTTAAGCGAATCGCCATAATAGTGATAATATTTTTGCAGCGACTCAATCATGAGATAGTTGACGGGGAACCAGATGGGGCCACGCCAGTTTGAGTTGCCGCCAAACATGCCGCTGGTTGATTCGGCAGGTTCATAGCCAACCGTATAGGCGTCGTTGCCTACGTAAAAGGTGTATGGGTTATCACCATACTCTTTGGAGAGCGCACGGAGGCCATAGTCGGATAAAAACTGCTCGCTATCTAACATGCGACTCAACACACGTGTCAACTGCTCACGGTTGACAATTGAGAGTAGATGTCTGTCATCCTCACCTGTTTCCGCCGGAGAGGGGATATTTTGAAGCAGGTGGGGACGGTACTTGATAAACCATTCCATACGCTGACGGAAACGCGGCAGACTTTCATAGGCCTCTGGGCCAAAGGTTTCAATAGCAAAGAGTGGGATTAGTCCGACAAATGAGCGTACCTTCAACGGCACATGGTTGCCATTGGGCAAACTCAGAATGTCATAGAAAAAGCCATCATCTGAGTCCCACAATCCCTGATGTCCCTTTTCTTGATATTCCTCACCGAGATGTGTGATGGCATCAGCGATGTAGATAAAATGCTCAAAAAACTTGGTTGCCACATCTTCATACGCGGGTCGCGTCTGAGCGAGTTCGAGCGCCATCGCCAGCATGTTGAGACAGAACATTGCCATCCATGCCGTGCCATCGGCTTGCTCGATGTGGCCGCCTGTGGGCAGTGGTGAACTACGGTCAAAGACACCGATGTTGTCCAACCCCAGAAAACCACCTTCAAAAATGTTATTACCGGACGCATCCTTGCGGTTGACCCACCACGTGAAGTTGAGCATCATCTTGTGAAAAATCCGCTCCAAAAAGTCAATGTCGGCATAACCCGTGACATTGCGTGTAATCTTGTAGACACGCCACGCCGCCCATGCATGGACAGGTGGGTTGACATCGCTAAAGGACCACTCATAGGCGGGCAGTTGGCCGTTAGGATGCATATACCACTCACGTGTCATGAGGGTGAGCTGACGTTTGGCCCATTCGGGATCGAGCAGGGCAACAGGCAACATATGGAAGGCCAAATCCCATGCCGCATACCAAGGGTATTCCCACTTGTCGGGCATAGAGATGACATCCAGATTGTAGAGATGCTGCCACTCGGCGTTACGCCCCTGTTTGCGTTCGGCGGGTGGCGTCATGGCAGGGTCGCCATCAAGCCAGAGTTGTACACCATAGTGATAGAATTGCTTGGTCCAGAGCAGTCCAGCATAAGCTTGTCGCTGAATGCCGCGGTCATCATCGCTGAGGTCAGGACGTTGGATGGCGTTGTAGAATTCATCGGCTTCGACGATACGCTGGGTGAAAATATCATCAAAATCAGCAAAGGGTGTGTCATGATTGGTGTTGCTAAAGCGTACCTTGACCGTGAAGCTTGCCCCTGGCTCGACCATTGCCTGATAGTGGACAGCAACCTTGGTTCCTTGTTGCGCAGGGTTGACGCAGTCGGTTTCGCCATGCACAACGGCCTGATTGATGCCATCTTTGACATAGGGCGTTTCGTTGGGTGTGTTAAAGAGGCGTTCGTGGTTAGTATCATTCTCGGTGAAGAGAAAAGATGCATTCCCGTCTTGCGCATCGCTGTGTACAGACCACCAACGTTCATCCAAATGTCGATGGTTTGTGTACACGGTTTGCTCGCTCTTTTGCTGCATCAGTGGTCTCTCTGGGTTGTGTCCCCAAGACCATGTATTGCGATACCACAACTGCGGCAGGATATGCAGTGGGGCAGGGTCGGGTCCACGATTGATGGCCGTGATTTTGCAGAGGATGTCCTCCTCATCAGCCTTGGCATATTCAATAAAGACATCAAAGTAGCGGTTCTCGATAAAGACATCCTGAATGGCATCAATCAATTCAAACTCTGGATCGTAATGTCCTCGTCGTTGATTTTCGGCGACCAGTTCACCATAGGGAAAGGCGACCTGTGGATATTTATAGAGCATTTTCATATACGAATGGGTTGGTGTGCTGTCCAGATAGAAGTAATACTCCTTGACGTCTTCGCCATGATTGCCCTCGCTGCCCGTCAACCCAAAGAGCCGCTCCTTGAGAATAGCGTCCTTTTCGTTCCACAAAGCCACGCCCAGACAGACATTTTGAAAGCGGTTACAGACACCGCCCAACCCATCTTCGTTCCAACGATACGCACGGCTGCGCGCATGGTCATGCGGGAAATAGGTCCATGCCTCACCATCTGCGCTGTAGTCCTCACGTACCGTTCCCCATGCCCGTTCACTGACATAGGGTCCCCAATTTTTCCAATCCGCGTTCCGTTCTTCCGAGTCGAGCAGTCGTTGATGCTCAATAGAGTTTGGTTCGATTTTTGTCATGCTTTTTGCTCCTATGATTGATCTATAGGCACTTGTTGCCTGCATCTAATAGTGAGCTTTTATTCTTAATCGAACAGTAACTGAATCTACATCTTTTAATTGGGTTTACTTTGCCCTGCTATCGCATACCGATGTTTCTTGAAGATTAGCCTATGATGAGTTTGAGAAAATGTAAAATGAGAAGCTGGTTTTGGTGTATTTGGTTTGGGTGGTACTGTAAGAAGCAGGTATTATTCAATAATTTTTTTAAAACTTTTAGCATGTATTGTTGATTTTAAAATAATACATGCTAAAAGTTTAACTTTGAAAAGTCTAAATGCTTTATCTGCTCTTTAATGGTAATGCCATAGATTCAAGAATGTTTTCTCTATTATCCAGATAACATAAATCTAAACATCGGATCAGTAACTCACTAGCATATAAATAATCATTTAAAGCAGTAATATCGTCAGGCTGTAATGATAAATCTGTATGCAATTGACGGTACTTCTTCATATATGCTGCTAACTGTTCAACAAAATGTTGCCAAACTGAATGGGAACTATTACCTTTTAACGGAGAAAGAAGGCTCGCCAAATAAGTCGCATGATTTTCATTTGTCGCTTGCTTGCAAAGTTCAATTAATTTAGGGTAAGCAGATATAAACGCTCTTTGTTGATTTGAATTTTGTCGACTTTTAGCAATTTTCTTAGCCAAAGCCCATGTGTAATACAATCCATAATCAAAGCCAATTTTAGAGTTTAATCGCTTTGTGAGTTCTTGAGAACTTTGAAGTAAGGATGAAAGGTCGATTGTGCGTATAGCAAGATTCAAAGAAATCGCTGAAGTCTCAGTATTAAATGTAACAAAAGGATCAATGACATTGGTGATATCCAGCAACGATGGCATTTGAAGAGTATCAGCAAGACTCTGGATTAGATTATACGTCTTTGTAGTTGATCTCATGATCCCAAAATTATTATTCTTGTTAGATTTTATCGAGTATGAATTTGTTTCAGCCAATATAAAAGCAGAGAAAAGAGTTATGTAGACTATCTGTCCGACATATCCGTTCTTAATTGACAACTCAGACTCAATGACTTTATCACAGCTACGATTATACATATCTGTAAGTTGACTATTTCCCTTAATAAGGGAATTTCTGCTATCAATCATTTCATCCATAAACCTGTCGCTTGATTGTAGCAAACTAGCAACTAATAGAAATACTTCATTCCAGTGACGCTCATGTAAG
>JBCCFC010001217.1:0-4082 GCA_039029935.1 Chloroflexota bacterium | reverse complement strand
GTGTGAATTGCAGAATTCAGTGAATCATCGAATCTTTGAACGCAAATGGCGCTCCTGGTTTTTCCCCGGAGCACGTCTGTCTCAGTGTCGTTTTCACATCGAGCACGCCGCGGCGTGGGTCACATCACGCACCAACATGTGCAACTCAGAGAGCAGCCACTGGTCGGTCTGATTTACCGATTTTGTTGCTGGCGGTGAAGTCACAGACTCACCAAAAGCAGGTTCCCAGTCGCTCAGATTCGCATAGGTGACAAAGAAACTGTACGTATTCCAGAGTGTGTTCATGAATTTACGTACAGTCTCGGCCACCAAATCCAGACTAAAGCGACGTGTATTTCCTGGTGGGCTGGCCGTGTACATATTCCAGCGGGTGGCATCCGCGCCATGTGCATCAAACACCTCCCAAGGATTGACCACATTGCCCTTGGATTTGCTCATCTTTGTGCCATCTTCGGCCAAGATATGCCCCAAACAGGCCACGTTCTGGAACGCTGGACGGTCAAACATCAATGTGCTGATGGCATGGAGTGAGTAGAACCACCCACGTGTTTGGTCCACTGCCTCACAGATGTAATCCGCCTGCTGCTGCTCCTCCCAGAGTTCTTGGTTCTCAAATGGATAGTGATACTGCGCCACCTGCATCGCACCACTGTCAAACCACACATCGATCACCTCTGGTACACGACGCATGACACCGCCATCTGGTGCATCCCATGTGACATCATCGACATAAGGCCGGTGTGGGTCAAGCTCTGACATATCGACACCCATTTTCGCCGACAGTTCCTCACGGCTGCCAATACACTCCATATAGGTGCTGCCCGGCGCATCACTCTTCCACACAGGCAGTGGCGTTCCCCAATAGCGTTCACGCCCCAATGCCCAGTCGATGTTGTTCTCCAGCCATTTGCCAAAGCGACCGTTCTTGACGTGATCCGGAACCCAGTTGATTTCCTGATTGAGTGCCACCAACTGATCACGATACTGGCTTGTGCGGATGTACCATGTGTCCCGTGCATAGTAGAGCAGCGGCGTGTCACAACGCCAGCAGAACGGATAGGTATGCTCATAGACCTCGCTCTTGTAAAGCTGGTTGCGGCTTGCCAGTTCCTCCTCGATGTGTGGGTCGGCGTCCTTGACAAACATGCCCGCCCACGTCACCTCTGGCTTAAATTCACCTCGTGAGTCGATGGTCATGATCACGGGCAAGCCGTGTGCTTGTGCCGTCACCATATCATCCGCACCAAAGGCGGGCGCCATATGCACGATGCCCGTACCATCCTCGGTCGAGACAAAATCGGCAGCAACCACAAAGGCATAATCCTTGTCGACCTCAAAGAATGTGTAGAGCGGCTCATAACGTTTGCCGACCAAATCATTGCCTGTCATCGTCTCCAACACTTCATAGCCCGGACGTAGCACTTTCTCAGTCAGTGCCTGCGCCATATACAGCACATCGCCATCTACATCCTTGACCTTGACATAGGTGATGTTTGCACCGACGGCCAGCGCCACATTGCCAGGCAGCGTCCAAGGCGTCGTTGTCCATGCCAGCAGATACTCATTCTCGGTATCTCGTACCTTGAACTTGACAAAAACGCTGGGGTCCTTGGTTCCCTCTTTATAGCCCAATGAAAGCTCATGGCTACTCAGAGCCGTACCACAGCGTGAACAGTAGGGCACAACCTTATAGCCTTGATAGAGCAGGTCTTTCTCCCACAGTTCTTTGAGTATCCACCAGATTGACTCGACGTACTCGGCATGATAGGTGACATAGGCATCTTCCTTGTCTACCCAGAAGGCCATGCGGTCGGTCAGCCGCTCCCATTCTTCGATGTACTCCTGTGCCGACGCCCGACAACGCTTGTTGAATTCCTCAACACCATACGCCTCGATTTGCTCCTTACCACTCAGCCCCAACTGCTTTTCAACTTCGATTTCCACAGGCAGTCCATGTGTATCCCAGCCACCCTTGCGCAACACATAATGTCCCTGCATCACCTTATAGCGTGGGAACATATCCTTGAACGCACGCGCCAATACATGGTGGATACCCGGACGACCATTCGCCGTTGGCGGCCCCTCAAAAAACACATAACGCGGTCCATCCTTGCGGATTTCGCTGCTGCGTGGGAAGACATTGCGTTCTTCCCACTGCTTGAGCATCGCTTCCTCCATCGTCGGATAATGGACGGAGGGCGATACTGATTTGAATGTTTCTGTCATCTTTGTCTCCTATTTATTTTTAGGGGTGGAACAGTGAACAGTGAACAGTGAATAGTGAGTAATAAACATACCACCCACTCACCTTGTCACCTTATCACCCATACACCATCACACCCACACACCCCTACACCTATCTTTCCCACTTTAAATTCTTCACCGACGCAGGCATCTCCCAGCCCCAGCCGAGTTTATACACACTTCGCTCAATCCATGTTTGATAGCTGCTGTGTAGCCATTCCTCTGGGCGTTCAACCAAACCATGCTGCACAGGATTGTAGTGAATGAAGTCGAGTGCTTGGGTAAATGTTGCAACATCAGAAATTGACTCGACCTGATACCGATGCGGCCAAATCAGTACACGGGTCTTGCGCGGTGCGCCCATCAACTCGTTATAGCCCCGATGAAACTGTTGTCTCATGCTATAGAGTATGCGGTCGAGTGTCATGTCTTGCCCTCGCGTCAGCAACAAATGCATATGCGTTGGCAGAAATACATAGGCCAGCGTCTGAAAAGGCTGCTTTTGCTTCACTTGATTCAGCACATGCCGCAACAAGCGCACATGCATATCATCCGCCAACACAGGCTCATCATTCGCAACCCGACATGTCACCAACTGTATTCCCGACACAAAGTACGCCTCAACACCCATCAGCACACTCCAACACTCCAACACTCCAACGATCCAACGCTAAACAAGTTCAATATAAATCCGCTTATTAATCTTCCCCTTGCTCTTATAATTGACCACCTTCATCGCACCCACTTCACGGGTATTTTTGACATGGGTTCCGCCGTCTGCTTGCAGGTCCAGCCCGACCAACTCAATTGTGCGTACTTCGGCGATACCTTCGGGCAAGAGGTTGATCTTGGTGCGGATGAGGTCAGGAATCTGGAACGCTTCTTCACGAGGCAGCACTTGGTCACGCACCTCACGTGCCGCAGTAATCTCAGCGATACACTTGTCTTCGATTTCACCGATGAGGTCACGTGTCAACGACGCAAACTCGAAGTCCATACGGCTTTTGCCTGGATCCATGTTGCCGCCAGTGACACTGGCTTCATAGTCTCGCCAGACAACGCCACAGAGAATGTGCATGGCCGTGTGTGTGCGCATCAGCCGATACCGTCGCTCCCAATCCAATTCCCCCTGCACATCCGCACCGCTGGTAATTGATGGTTCACCTCCATCTGTATGGCTATCTAGCACGAGCGTATGCCATACATTATTGCCCTCTTTCTTGACTTTACTCACTACATAGCGCGTCCCCGCAATCGTCAACCAGCCCTGATCATTGGGCTGCCCACCTCCTCCAGGATAAAATGCCGTGCGATTCAACGCCACGCGCAACTGCCCCTCCACATCCACATCTGTGACCGTAGCGTCAAACTCTTTCAGATATGCATCTTCATAATACAGTAAATCTGTCATGTGTCCCTCCACTTTCTCGAACCCTTCAACTCTTCAACCCTTCAACTCTGCCACTTTTTCCAATAAAAAAAAGCCCGCCCCATAATAGGGACGGACTTGACGTTCCGCGATACCACCCTAGTTCCTGTATAGCCCAGCAGGGCATACAAACACCTCAGTGCAAAGCCAACTGTGAGTTGGTAATCGGTAGGTTGGTATTCGGTGACTGATTTACCGATCTACCAATTACGGAATACCTTTTCTACAATTGAGTCTGCTGTAACGATAACGTGTCACAAATCCGGCGACGCTTACTTGGCAAAAAGCATAGCTTTTTACTTTTCGGGCCACTGCTACGAAGTGATGTTCAACGTTAAAGGGTTGACTTGGCTTACACCATCCCAAGCTCGCTGGACAACGTTTTAACGTTTACTGTCTCCATCAACGC
>JBCCFC010001216.1:0-4082 GCA_039029935.1 Chloroflexota bacterium | reverse complement strand
CTCCTATGCTTCGCCATTGTATCATACAGGCAGCACGTGGCTGGCGGAGATACCCATCCCTGAATTAGATGAAATTAATCAAGATAGCCAGTTTGAGAGTACATTGATTGATTGTCATCGTTTTGAGCGAGTCTGGCTGATGAGTAGCGAGATGATCCTGTTGCATGAACCACAGTTGGTGAAAACAATTCAAGAGCGGGTTGATCAAGCGCAGTTCAACCTAAATGAGTTTGTGGTACAGGCCGTTGAGCATTATTTGGACAGCCATAAGGGGTTTGTTAAACAGGCTTGATTTGTCACAACACAATCTCATCGACTATAAATCGTTGCGGGAGTCGCTGACTGAATTCACTGTTCACTCACGCCACTGGTCAATCACACCCATTTCCTCCAACATCTGCACCAACCCATCTTCATCGGTATACAACATCCCCTTTTCCTGCATAAATGTGATGGCAGGTCCGGTAAACCCGCTACGTGCATAGAACCAGCACACAACCTGCGGATGCCCTTTGTCTTTGGCAAGATTGCGCGACCCATGCCAGAGTTTCTCTACATCAGGCTTGCTCACGGGGTCTTTCCAATTTTTGACTTCAACCACCCAAGGTGTATGGTTGGGATCGAGTGGGACTGCATAGACATCAATCTGATAGGTGCGCGTGGCCCCATGTCGTTGGGTCATGGTTGTATAGACGCTATCAAAACGACTGAGTTGTACCTTCTCTGATTGATTAAAATAGCCACCATCAACCATCTGGTCGGTGAAATGACGCTTCATCAGTTTCTCAATAAACATCTCCGCAAAGCGACCGACCCACGTGCGCAGTTCGCCTTTAAGCTTGGCAATCAGTTCATCCTTATACGCTTCGGTTTTCTCCGCGATATCGGCTTGAACTTCGGCAATGGCCTTGCGCCGTGTCAGTTCCTTGATCTCCCAGCTATATTCAATCTTCAACATCTGTTGTAGCTGTGGGTCGGACAGCCCGCCATAGAATTCGTTGCCATTCTCACGCACCAAATCGCACCAGACCAGTTGACGAAGGATTTCGTTGGTTTCGGCAACCGAAAGCGGAAGCTCTAAATCCTTCATGAGCTTCTCAACGCGAACTTCATCCTCGCCATATTGGGTGAGGTAGAAGATCATCTGTCGCGCATGGGTTCGGTTAAATGCTTCCATGTCCTGTGCAAACTGATGTCGCCAAAACTCGTTGATATTGCCCGCCCGATTCTCGACTTCAAAGGTCAGTGTTTGCTTGATACCCTCCTCGGTTGTCAAATTACGTTGCGGATATCGGCTTGTAAAGAGACACCAGATATAAAATGGGTTGCCTACGACGAGTTGACTAATCAAGTGTGCCATATCGAGCGAGATATCGATTTTGCGTTTTTGTGCATATTTCAGCACCAACGCCATCGCACCATAGATGGGCAAGCGGTCGATATAGAAGCGTTTAACACGCCCCATCATCGACCCCATGAGCGCGTATTCGGTCAAGTTCGTCACCTGTGAGCCTGCAACTAGCATCGGTGCACGTGAAGACTCGGCGGCTGTTGAATAGGCATTTGTGTAGCGAGGGATACGCACAGTATACGCCTCATCTTCGTACAGGACCTGATTGAGTCGCTGGAACTCATCAAACATGACAATGATGCTCAGTCCTGTTTCAACTGCAAATTCTTGGGGTAAATTTTGTAGCACCCGATCTACCTTGATGGATTCATCCAGGCTTTTATCTCTCTCCCACCAATCAATCATCTCCACTACATATGTTTCGCCAGCCTTCTCGGCAATCTCGGAGAGTGTTTCGGGTGATGTCTTTGCTCGGAACGCTAGCGCAGCGTCACGCGTTCGATAGGCCAAAAACTGTTGTAGAAATGAATAGAGGTAGAGCTTTGCTAATTTGTTGATCCAAATTTTCTGAACACCATCATGAATCTCAAAGTAGAAGGGCATGACATCATCTCGCTCCCAAAAGAGTCGATTATAAAATCGTTCCAGGATGGCCGTCTTGCCATATCGTCTATGCGAGACAAGGGCTTGACTACGCCCCCATTTCTCGGCCACCATCTCTGCCCACTCCATCAGTGAATCCATCTCATATTCTCTGTCAGTAAAGATCCCCAACCCGATCCGCTCAGGAATGGGGTCTGGGCGTTCTTGGTTCTGAACATGCTGTGAACTCATATCCTCTCCTTCTCATCACATTCGCACTTGACACAAGTCGCAGATTGCAAGTTGCAGGTTGAAAGGTTGAACGATTAACTATACTTCATCCCACAAAATCCGACCAAACCCCACACTCACCACAGCATAGCAACGCAGCTTTAAGTCGTCTCCATGCTGCGCCACCAATTTGTGACGATATTTGTGTAGCTGGTTCTCCGCCTCAGTAAACTTGGCCTCCACATTCTTCAACGCCTTTAACTCATCACGCGACCACGCCTTGGCCTCGTCCTCAGTCAGTGCTTCAAGCTTGGTCGCCCCCTTCTGTGTGGGCACTTCCTTGGTTGCCTTGTTCAGCGATAACTGCTTAAACTCAATCAAAATGTCGTAGATTCCGCTGTCACGCATTCCAGGTCGCGCCAACAGCAACAAGTCACCAAAGCTACGTTCGATGGTCGCCTCTGAGTACATCAGATACATGTCCGTGTGATAAAGCAGCATCATAAAAATGGTCTTGAGTGTGCCTTCGTTAAAGTCTCGTGCATCCCGCCCACTGTATAGCTTGAGCAAATGATTTTGGGCAAAGAGACAAAGCGGCTCGATATCTCCTGTCTCAAAAAGCTCATCTGCCGCGGCGATACCTGCTTGAACCATGCTATCGTCGCTCTTCACACGGTGGGTCAACACTCGCTCGCTATAGAGTTGCTGAATGACGAGGTTTGGAATCTCCAGGCGGATTTTATTCGCTGGTCCTCGTCCCGCTGGCGTCAACGCACCCAGATGGCAGAGGAGGACAGCCAGACGCTCCTTTTGCAGGTTGGCGTTGAGCAAATCACGGACACCAAATTTTCTACGCAATGTGCGCACGTGAATGGCTCGATCAAGCGCAAAGGCATCATCGAGGAGTTCTGGACCCGCTTTGTACGCAGCGATATGTCGCAGTTTATGGTCATCGGGCGTCAAATTTTCATCCAGCAACTCTGTCGGATACTCCTGCTGCGCTTGAAACTCTTCAAGAAAGTAAAAGGCCAAAGTAGGGTTGTAGACCTTTGGCACTTTCTCAGCCTTGCCTTTGCGAAAATCTTCGATAAATAGAGAACCGTTATAATAGTTCTCCATCAACGTCATCATATTTGTAAGCTCACCATCCTTGTCCTCAATCATCCCTTGCAATGTCGCACTATCCAGTAACTGTGCGACCAAATCGCGCAACTCGGTCTCTGTGAAGCCACACAATTCATTGAGTTCGCGCCGCCACGAGATATTTTTAAAGGTATTCGCTCCACTGGTGACATCGCTCAACACAATGGGCGCCACGCCCGTCATAAACACGCGATCCAGTCCATCACCCGACCCAGCACTCTTCAAATTTTTGAACAATGTCTTGAACAAACCTTCACCCTTGACCAAATCAATGTAGCGTTGTCGCCGTGCATTGGTTTCTTCTGTCGTTTTTTGCTTAGGGACCATCAGCACTTCATTGGCAAAGTTGTCGTACTCGTCGATAAAGAGGTAGAGCTTGAAGCCCGATAGGTTCACTGCGGACACCAATGACTCAAGTGAGCTAAACGCATCGTCAGCAAAAATCTCAACTGGTTCTTGGAGCAGTTGTTTATATTGTTTACCAAACTGTTTCATTCGGGCATTCAGATGATTACTTAACGACTGTTGAATATCCTCAATCGTACTGCTTACGGCCACTTTGGAAAAATCCCAGCGCATGACCATATATTTATTACGCATCGGTGTTGGGTCCTGCCCAATCGCCAAATGACCAAAGAGCCGCTCAAAGTCATCTCCCTTGGCAACGTCATAATAGTTCATTAAGGTGGACAGCCACAGACTCTTTCCAAAACGACGCGGGCGCATAAAGAGCAATTCATAGCCCCATTCTTCCACAAATCGAATATGGTGGGTT
>JBCCFC010001215.1:0-4085 GCA_039029935.1 Chloroflexota bacterium | reverse complement strand
CGGCTAATTCTGGATACGACAAAATATCGCCCATCAAATTTTTTGCAAATACGGTGCTACCTGCACCGAGCAATGTAATTTTTGGCATGAATGATTTTCTCTTGTATGTGCTAATGCTTTGAATTTAAGATGGCAAAGAATCCATATCTCTGCCATCAACCATTTTTATACAGGTTCTTCTTGTAGAAGATTTTCAAATTGCGTTAAAGATTCAACAGTAATTGCCTGTGTAAAGAGCCACTTCAGGTGATCAACATCATTGATCTTTTCGATGGTGGTTAAAATTACTTTACCAACTTGTTCAAAACGAAGTTTGAGTGTCTCTAAAATATCTTCTCTACGAGCCTGTTGTAGCCCTTGTTGTAGCCCTTCTTCAATGTAATCTTTACCAGCAGCGGTTTGTTCAAACGGTGTTAATTGTAACATCTGATCAATCTCCTTTTTTGGCAAATCTACAAATTTCTGACCTATAAATTGTACCAATAACGAAATTAATTTCATCTCAATTGCTTTGTTAAGCGTAGGGTCATGACGAATTTCGTCTACCCACTTTGCACCATTTTCCTCGACATCGGCAATGCTTGTCGCAGCCAATGGCAGCAAAACATTCAGAATCGGTGGTGGGTTATCAATTTTCGCCAACACTTTAGGCAATACTTTGCGCGTCAACCATCGCCTACGCGCTGGATAAAGCGGTCCAAGTGTCTTTGGCCCCGGATCATACGATTCATCCAAGAAAAAGATAATCACTTGCCAATTCTGACCGTCCAATTCACGATTCTGCTCATGGGACAATCCTAGTTGGCTGATAGATCGCCAATAAATATGTGAATCGTTGTATCCTTGAATTTCTAAAAAGAAGTAGGGTTGACCTTCCACTTGCGGTTTCAGAAACCCGTCCAGTCGTCGTTCGGATGCCTTAACAACTGGACTTATGTACTCATAGCTACACGCTACCTCTATCTGTGCTAGTTCAAAAACTGCTTGGGGGACAGCTTGAAAATACTCATGGAATAGTTTATCGGTGTTCATTGAAACTATCGGTTCCTTACCGTACTTTTAGCACAACTTTCCCCGTTGCCTTGCGGTTCATGAGTAGACGCAACGCATCCGCTGTCTGTTCCAATGAGTAAGTCTGCGAGACATGCGGCTTGATCTCACCCTCAGCATACCATTTCATGAGCTTTGCCAGCGAGCTAGTCATGACCTTGGGGTCTTTTCTGCCATAGGCTCCCCAATAGAGACCAACAATGCTGATGTTCTTGACCAACAGAATATTGGCAGGTGCTTGCGGAATGCGTCCGCTGGCAAAGCCAATCGCCAGAATGCGCCCTTCCCAGTTGATGCAGCGCAGTGATTGGTCAAAGGTGTCCCCACCAACAGGGTCATAGATGACATCCGCCCCACGTCCATCTGTCAACGCTTTAACCGTGTTACGGAACTCTGGCTCCTCACGGTAGTTGATGAGATGATCCGCCCCATATTGTTGCGCAACGGCTAATTTCTCTGGTGTACTGGCGGTAGCGATCACGGTTGCGCCCATCGTTTTGCCGATATCCACTGCGGCAAGCCCCACGCCACCAGCGGCACCATGCACCAGCAGCGTTTCACCTGCTTGCAATTTGGCACGGTGTTCGAGTGCGACATGCGACGTGCCGTAGGTGATGATAAAGCCTGCACCCGTCACAAAATCCATCGCATCGGAAAGTGGCAATGTGCGTGCTGCCGAGGCGATGACCTCTTCGGCAAAGCCACCTGTGCTACAGAGAGCTGCCACTCTTTGCCCTGGCTGAACATGGGTGACACCCTCGCCTATGGAGATGACCTCACCTGCAATCTCGCCGCCTGGTGTAAATGGAAACGGTGGTTTCTCCTGATATTTGCCCGCAATGATGAGCGTGTCTGCAAAGTTCACGCCACAAGCATGAACTGCAATCTTAACTTCTCCTGGCCCTGGCTCTGGTAGGGTTACATCCTCTAGCACCAAGTCTTCGGGTTCGCCCCATGCCTTACATAAAATAGCTTTCATCTGGTTTTCCCCATTCTCATGATAGTCAGATTAATGTTATGATGATTTAGTATAAAGTTCTTTGGACACTGTGTCAAAGATGCTCAAAAACAAATCAAAAGGGGAAATCAATATGAGCAACAAATTAGCGGGGCGCACTGCGCTCATTACAGGTGCAACCAAGGGCATCGGGCGCGCCATTGCCTTGGCCTTTGCCGCTGAAGGGGCTGATCTTGTGGTGACGGGGCGTAACAGTGATGAGTTGGCGTCGCTAAATCAGGAAGTGACCGAGTTGGGTGTCAAGTGTGCGCCATTGCAGGCAGATTTGGCCGAGCCGGATGCTGTCTATACGTTGTGGGCATTTGCCACCAGCGAGATGGGTGACATTCATATTTTGGTCAACAATGCAGGGATGGGCAGCAGTGCCGATCCGCGTTCCGTGATTGACTATGACGATGATTTCTGGGACACCATGCTCTATGTCAACTTGACTGTCCCCTACAAACTCAGTCGTATGGCACTGCCGGGCATGGTCGAAAGACAGCATGGGCGCATCATTAACATCTCTTCCATTAATGGCAAAACAGCGTCATTTCATGGGGTCGCCTACGCTGCCAGTAAGCATGGTCTGCTCGGTGTCACACGCACGATTGCCGCCGAATACACAGGCGATGGCATCACGTGTAATGCGATCTGTCCTGGTCCTGTGCGCACACTAGTCAACGAGCTGCGTATTGCCTATGACGCCGAGCGCAAAGGGGTTGATTTAGACACCATTGAAAAGAATTCAACACTGCTGGGTCGTCGGTTGGATGCCGACGAGGTTTCACCGTTGGCCGTTTATCTCGCCAGTGACGATTCGCGGGCGATGACGGGGCAGGCGATTAACATTGATGGGGGGATTTTGATGACGGGGTAGCAGAGTAGAGTGCAGATTTTCTGGATGCGCGGATTTTTCTCCGGGCGGGTGAATCATCTGCGCATCCAGAAAACCCGCACCCTGACAGCCCATCAACCCAGCGTCCCAGGATTCACATTTCCCCCACAAACCAACACCCCGACACGCTCCCCCTCTTGCGGCTGATACACCCCAGAAATCAACGCCGCCAGTGCCGTCGCTCCACCCGGCTCGGCGGCAAACCGCATTTCGCCCCATAAGCGTTGCTGTGCATCCACAATGGCATCATCTGTCACCAACACACTCTCAGCCACATATTGCTGCGTCAATTCAAAAGCCAATTCGCCAATGCGCTTTGCACCCAGTGAGTCTGCCGCTACACCGCTGACGTCCACATCGACCAACTCACCCGCTGCTCGCGCATGGTGTAGGGCTGCCGAAGTCACTGGCTCCACCGCCACCACCTTAACGCGTCCCGCAAACCAACCACAGACACCCGCGATGAGACCGCCGCCACCGACCGCCACCAGTACAGTGTCAAGGCTAGGCTCCTGCTGCGCCCATTCCAATGCAACAGTGCCTTGCCCTGCAATCACCTCTGCCTGTTGATAGGCCCCGATGTTGAGCGCACCCGTTGTCGCCACCCGTTCTTGGCTGGCTGCCAGGGCATCGGCGTAGACATCACCCGCTACCGTCACGGTCGCCCCCAATTCACGAATACGCGCTTGTTTGACGGGTGATGAAATTGACGGCACAAAAATTTCGGCAGGGTGGCCGAGGAGTTTGGCGGCATAGGCAACGGCAATGCCATGATTGCCGCCGGACGCCGCCACCACACCTGCCGCTGGAATGCTGTCCTGTGAACGCATAAAGTTGATGGCACCGCGCAGCTTAAAGGTGCCCGTGTGTTGTAACGATTCCAGCTTTAAGTTGAGCGATGTTGGAACACCGAATGCTCCTGTCTCAAGCTGGATAGTTGGTGTGCGACGCGCATAGGGTTGCACATGTTGATAGGCGGTTTGGATCGCTGATGGCTGTAGCATGTTTATTTTCCTTGTGTTTGGTCAAATCGGTATTCAGTAGGTCAGTAGGTCGGCGTTCAACAGCCGGGTACCGATTACTGACACACCGATTACTGACACACCGATTACTGACACACCGATTACTGACACACCGATT
>JBCCFC010001214.1:0-4086 GCA_039029935.1 Chloroflexota bacterium | reverse complement strand
GAACTTTTGAAGTAACCAAATCGGAAATCGATTTCCAAAACAATGCTTTGAGCAATAGGACTAGATTATTATGGCAAAAAAAGGGACGGATGCCGTTGAGCAGAGTAGACTGACAGAAAAAACAGTCAAACCAGAGGTACTTGCACTCGCATCCACTGAAGCAGAGCATATCATGCGTCCTCTGGGCGAGCCACGACCCATGCCCACTGACTACAGTATCTCGCTAGGGGCCAAGGGTGGGACGGACCAACAGCTACTCAATCCAGGGACAGAACGCCGCCACAGTATGCGCGGCTTTGAAGAAACCTACGTCGATATCATTGACTATATTGTGCGCATCACCCATCGCATTTGGGAAGAGAAAGACATTGGCTATATCTACGACACCTATAGTCATTCCTCAAAAGTGTATGACGACTATGGGCTTCAATATGGACGCGATAAGATCGTGGCTGACACGGTTCATACCATCAACGCCTTCCCCAACATTCGACTTTTTGCCGATGAGATTGTCTGGGCTGGCGACGATACGGTCGGCTTTCATACCTCACACCGCACCGTGATTTCAGGACACAACACAGGCTACAGTCGTTATGGCCCACCGACAGGACGCAAAGTCGTCTGTCTCTGCATCGCCAACTGTGTGGCACTGAACAACGAGATTTTTTCTGAGTGGGTTGTGTATGACACAGGCAGTATGATTCAGCAACTCGGCTTTGATTTGCGTGAAAAAGCGCGTGAATTTGGCAACCAAGTCGATTGGGATAGCCTGCAAGATCAACGTTTTGGCGAGCCAGAACGACTGCCCGGTCAAGGCAAGCCAATCTATCGCACCTACAAAAACGGTAATTTTGATGTCGAGGACTTCATCCAAGTCACCTACCAGAATGTCTGGAATCGGCGCATGTTGGGGACCGTCCGCCAGGCTTATGCACCACAGATGCGCTTTCACGGCTCCACCAACCGCAACTATGTCGGTCGCGGTGAGTACCAGTCATTCATCCTGTCGCTGATGGCGATGTTGCCTGATTTGGCCCTACAGATTGACGACATTTATTGGATGGGCAACGATGACGATGGCTATATGACGTCGGTACGCTGGAGCATTATTGGTACACATCTTGGCTTTGGCATCTATGGCGCACCAACAGGCCGCCCCGTCAACATGTGGGGCATCACCCAACACCACATCATCGACGGCAAGATTGTTGAGGAGTGGATGCTGTTCAACGAGTTTGCCGTGATGCAACAAATTTATCGGGATTAATCAAGAAATCCGGCTTTTGCCAAAAGCCGGACTTCTAAAGCTGTAGGAGAAACACGATTGACTGATTTTCAAGAAAACAAGGCACTCATTCGGCGTTATTACGATGAGTTGGATGCGGCGACAGGTGATGAGATCACAGATGTCCTCAAGCTCTACACGACCGACGACTATCACTGGCGTGGGATGCATCCTTTTTATGAACAATATGGGGCTGACGCGGTTTCTGATGTCTTTTGGAAGCCGTTTCGCCACGCTTTCACCCGCATCCAAAGACGACCGGACATCTTCATGGCAGGGTTGAATGAAATCGATGGCTATCAGACCGAATGGGTCTGCTGCATGGGGCATTTGATGGGGCTTTTTGACGAGGATTGGCTAGGCATCCCCTCAACAGGCAAGATGGGCTTTCTGCGCTTTGTGGAATTCAACCGCATCACCGACGGCAAGATCAGTGAAACAGCCTTCTTCTGCGATGTTATCAGCGTCATGCTACAAGCAGGCCAAAAGCCACTCCCGGAACAGACCGGAGCCTTCTTCATCACGCCAGGTCCGCGTACCCATGACGGGTTGCTCTATGATGCACAAGATGAAGCCGAAACCACCAAGACCCGCGATTTGGTCAACCGTATGATCGATGAACTTGTTGGCTCTGACATGCATTCGGACCAAGGCGAATTGCACCAGACATGGCACGACAACATGATCTGGTTTGGTCCAGCGGGTATCGGGGCTGCGTACACGACTGAACGCTATGAAGAACAGCACCAAGGACCATTTGGCGACGGATTGGATGACATCGTATTCAACGGCCACATCTGCCGGATGGCTGAGGGTAGATATGGTGGCTTCTTTGGCTGGGCCAACCTCACCATGAAACCCAGTGGTGGCTTCATGGGGATGCCCGCCCACGATAAAGAGGTCGATATGCGTGTGGTTGATATGTACCGGCGTGATGGGGATAAACTTGCCGAAAATTGGATCTTTATTGATCTGCTGCATTTTTTGTCTATGCAAGGGTTGGATGTGTTGGGGCGGATGCGGCGGATTAATCGAAGATGATGGAGATGGAGAGACGGGGAGATAGGAGAACAAGTCGAACGTCTCTTAAAAAACTGGGTCAAATTTGGTGTGCTTATGAGAGTTCAACGAGTAAATTGGGTAAAGCCGCCTTGGGTTAAAACCGCAAGGCTAACCAATGACGCCCTCTGAAGCGAGTTTCCGTATACACATAAAAGACCCGTTTAGGGGTCGTCTGTATCTAGCACCGTCCGTTTACGGTGGTGCGGGATTACACGCAATTATTTCATGAACTTTCATCGGTATACTTTTTACAACGGGCACCGAATTCATTCGGTCGATGTTTTTTATATTCTGACTTACACTAAAGGAAAAAACTATGTTAAAACAGTTGAAAGTGTTGATGTTGGTTTTGGGGCTGTGTAGCCTCTTGTTGGCGGCTTGTGAAGCACCTGCACCAGCAGCGACATCCAGTGACGGTTCTAGTGACGACGCTATGGCTGAGGAAGAGATGATGGATGAATCGGTCTGTAACGTCGATGCACCTGCCGAGCCTGTTGAGATGGATTTGATCGGGTGGCCGTTTGATATCATGGACTTCTACACGACTGAAATCGAGAAGTGTGGTGAAATCGAGAATATCACGATTAACGCACAGATGCAGGACTTCACAGCGACCAAGGATGCCTTCCGGCTGGCAATGTCTGGCGGTGGCGAATCGCCCTATGACATGATGCATGTCGCCAATACGGGTATCACAGAGTTTGGTCCGGTTGGCTGGTTGTTGCCACTCAACGATTTGGTCGACAAATACCGAGAGCAATATGATCTGGACGACATCTCTGAGTCTGCATGGGCAGGCGGCACCATTGACGGCCAAATCTATGGCATTCCCGCGGTCGGCAACACGCTGCATCTCGCTTATCGTGCGGATATCTTTGAAGAATATGGTCTGGAAGCACCAGAAACCTATGACGATGTGATTGTGATCTGTGAAACATTGGCTGATCATCCAGACTTGGACGTTGTGTTTACACAGGATATGTCAGCAGGTTGGGCATGGGAACTGGAATTTCTCCACTTCCTGCGTGCGCACGGTGGAGACTATTTGAATGAGGACAGCACACCTGCGTTTAACAGCCCAGAAGGTGTGGCTGCACTGACACAGATGAAATCCGTTGTGGATGCCTGTATGGGACCCGAAGGGCTGGCATTGGGCTATGAGGCCGCTGAGGTTGCCATGAACACAGGCGCACAGGCAATGGTCCACATTTGGGCATCAAACACCGTCAGCATGTTTGATCCAGAGCAGTCCGACTATGTTGATGAGATTGCGTTTGCACCAGCCCCTCGCGCCGTTGAGGGTGGTCCTCGTGTCGGTAGTGCATGGAATGACTTCTACACCATTCCCGCAACAACGCCAAATGATCCAGAGTTGATCTTCCAAATCTTGATGGAAGCACTCGACCAAGAGAGTATGCTACGTGCCGCCGATGTTGGCATCGTCACACGCACGTCTATCTCTAAGGGCTTGCCCAATCTACCAGCCGCAGGCGAAACCTTAGCCAACGGTGTGGGTATCTATTCAACCAACCCCGCCAACAGCCTCGCACAGGCTGCGCTGTGGAACCACCTGCCCTTTGTCGGCACAGGTGAATTGACACCAGAAGAGGCATTGGCGGAGGCGGAAGCAGAATACATTGCCGAAGCCACGGCACAGGGATATCTGGAATAAGTCTATTATTTAGTAGGGGTATGAGGTGGTGTGTGGGATGAGAAACCGAGTTTTTGCTAAAAACTCG
>JBCCFC010001213.1:0-4088 GCA_039029935.1 Chloroflexota bacterium | reverse complement strand
TTCCGATTGAACCGCCAATGGCGGTGGGGTTACTATTCACTATTCACTCCTTCCACTTTTCAACCTTTCCACTCTTCAACTTTATAAACGAGAGGAACAAAACTATTGTCATCAACCATTTATGAACTTGCACGGCAAGCGGAATATACAATCCTTGCCATTGACAACCATGTCTTGACCATTACCATCAATCGCCCCCACGTCCTTAATGCACTGCATCCACCTGCCCATGCTGAATTAGGGTGTATTTTTGATGCCTTTGCACATGATCCAGACCTCTGGGTTTGTGTCATCACGGGGGCAGGCGAGCGCAGTTTTTGCGCAGGCACAGACCTCAAGGTACGTTCGGAGATGGGGGCAGATGAGTATCCGCCGTCAGGCTACGCTGGTTTAACCCATCGACACGACTTGGAGAAACCTGTCATTGCTGCGGTCAATGGATTGGCCTTTGGTGGTGGGATGGAGATTGTGTTGGCAACTGATATTGTGATTGCGGCGGAACATGCCGAATTTAGTCTGCCGGAACCCATTGTCGGTTTGGCCGCAACGGGTGGTGGTGGTATTCACAGAATTGTGCGTCAATTGCCCAACAAATTGGCGATGGGGTTGCTGTTGACGGGGCGACGCATCTCGGCACAGGAGGCCGCAAGCTACGGGTTGGTCAATCAGGTTGTACCTGCCAACCAGCTAGAGGCAACTGTTACCCAGTGGGTCAACGAAATTCTAGCCTGCGCACCGCTGGCCGTGCGTGCCACCAAGCAGGTTGCCCGCCGCAGTGCCAATTATGCATCACTGGCAGATGCGCTTGACGCTGACTATCCCGCTGTAGATGTGATGCTCAATAGTGAGGATGCCAAAGAGGGTCCATTGGCGTTTGTAGAGAAACGCAAACCGGATTGGCAGGGTCTATGATGCAAACCTATTCACCTTGGCGTACCATCTTTCCTGTCGCACTAGGCACCTGTCTATCGTTGCTTGGCGATGCCTCAATCTATGCCGTCCTGCCGATTTATACCGCTGAAGCAGGCATCACGCTTGGTAGTGTTGGCATCATGTTGTCTGCCAATCGTTTTATCCGCGTCTTGCTCAATGGACCAATCGGCATCATCAGTGATCGATTACCCCGCCGTATTCTCTTTTTGCCAGCCCTCTTCTTAGGGGCATTCTCAACCGCGCTCTATGCACTCGCCGAAGGCTTCTGGGTATTGTTGATTGGTCGATTGCTCTGGGGCCTTTCATGGATCGGCATTTGGGTTGCGGGGAATGCCATCGTCTTTGATATGAGCAATGATACAGATCGGGGACGCTGGGTCGGGCTATACCAGACAGCCTTTTTATTGGGGCTATCTCTGGGTGCTATCATCGGCGGCGTTTTGACAGACTGGCTTGGCTATCATCGAGCAATGGCGGTTGAGGCGGCGATATCATTCATCGGTGCGGTGGTTGCACTCGTCCTATTGGTGGAAACAAAGCCACATTCTAATTTAACGACGGAACGATCTCCCTCGGAACCGAGTCTATCAGACGACAGTCAATCGCTGGAAGAACAGCTATCTCAACCCGCTCCCCAACCGCCTGTCACTGCATTTTGGACCAAATTGAGCGCGGCGGTAGGGCTTTATGGTGTGAATCGGCTGATTTGGGCTGGATGTGTCATCGCAACCTTGGGGCTGTTTCTGGTTGAGCAAGTGGGTGAAACCGTAACTTTATACGGCAATACCATCGGCGTGGCGACAATGACAGGTATTCTATCAGGTGTCAGTTCAATGGTGGGGATGGTCGCAACCCCGATCATTGGCAACATCTCGGACAAAGCCATGAGCCGAACACGAAGCCGATGGCAGGTGGCAGCGGGTGGACTTTTACTCGGTGTTATTGGACTGGTCATCCTGTCGTCCGGCTATGCATGGGCCATTGTGCTGGGTATCTTGCTCGGTGCAATTGCCAGTGGAAGTAACCAAGGCATATCCACAACCATTGTGGGCGATATTTCGCAGACACAACAACGTGGGCGCAACCTGGGTATCCTGTTCACAGTTGGCGACCTAACCAGCGCGGTGGGACCTGTCCTTACCTATGCGCTAATCCCACTGTTGGGGCTTGGCAATTTATATCTCATCAGCGCAGGCTTTTTTGCACTGATGTTGTTTTTATCAATTCAATTTTATCTGACAAAATAAAAAGCTTGTCAGCACTTCAGCACTTCAGCACTTCAGGCTGACTGGCTGACTGGCTGACTGGCTGACTAGCTGACTAGCTGACTGGCTGACTGGCTGACTAGCTAATAAAAAACACACGAGGTAATACAATGAGTGCTGCACTAGATTATGGTGTACAAAGTTTCTGTTTTCGCTATTTCAAAGACAACGCCGAGGTTGCACAAAAGGTGCTGGATATCGGCTTGAACAAGATTGAAGTTTGCCGTGTTCATGCGGATTTCTCCAAGCCGGATGAATGGAAAGATATTGTCAAAACCTATGAGGATGCGGGCGTCTCTGTCATCTCCATCGGCGTGGAAGGCTTTGTGGGCGACCCTGCCGAGCGTAGCATCTTTGAGTGCGCCGCCATTGCTGGAGCCACGCACATATCCGGTGCATTCCGCATTGACTCCTACATGAAGGCAATACCAGCAGTCCGTGCATTGAGTCGTGAATTTGGCATCAAGGTCGGTATCCACAATCATGGCGGTTATGGCTTTGGCGGCCAACCCGATGTTGTCCAACACTTGATTGGTCTGGGCGCACCCGAAATTGGTCTTTGTCTTGACACCGCATGGGCATTGCAAATTGGTCCTCGTCGTGGCGACCCCATCGAGTGGGCCAACAGCTTTGCGGGTCACATCACGGGTGTCCACTACAAAGATTTTGTCTTTGGTCCCAACGGTCAATGGGAAGACACCGTTGTCGGTGAAGGCACAATGGATCTCAAAGGCTTTGTGGATGTGTTGGAGGCTGGCGGTTTTGATGGCATGGCGGTCATCGAGTATGAGGCCGATGTTGAGAATCCTGTGCCTGCGTTGAAGGCTTGTGTGGACGCGATGCGGGCTATGGTTGGCTAGTGAAGAGTGAAGAGTGAAGAGTGAAAAGTGAAGAGTGAAAAGTGAAGAGTGAAGAGTGAAGAGTGATAGAGTAAACGGATAACATTGGTTAGTTCTTCAACCTTTCAACCTTTCAACTCTTCAACCCTTCCCAAAATGAGAACATATGATGTCAAAAGAACACAGTAACAAAGTCGCCGTCATCAGTGGTGGCAGTCGGGGGATTGGCAAGGCGATTGCGCGGCAGTTGGCGAATGAGGGAGCGGATTGTTTGTTGGCCGCATTAACGGAGAGCAATTTGCAGGCGACAGCGGAGATGATAGCCGAGGAGTCGGGTCAACGCGTTGAAATTTGTGCAGCGGACTTGCGTACGTTGGCTGGTTGTGAGGCGGTTCATGCCAAGCTGCAAGAAACCTTTGGCCGCGTGGATATATTGGTCAACAGTGCCGGGGCGACCAAGGGTGGACGCTTTTTAGAGCAGGATGACGATGTATGGCAGGATGGTTTTGCGCTCAAATTTTATGGTGCAGTGCGCTTATCTCGTCTGCTCTGGCCCATGTTGTGCGAGAGAAACGGCACGGTCATCAACATTATCGGCGGCTTTGCGCGCACACCTGACCCTGACTTTATGATTGGCGGTGCGGTCAACGCGGCACTGGCAAATTTTACAAAAGCACTGGCCGGGTTGGGGCTGCGCGATGATGTCAACGTCAACGCCATTCATCCGGGACTGACGGTTACGGAGCGTTTGGATGAAATTTTTGAGGGACGCGCTCAACTGGCAGGTACAACCGCTGATGAGGCAAAACAGGCGGCTATTGCGAAAGAGGGCATTCGGCGTTTAGGTACGCCAGAGGATGTCGCTGAGTTGGTCAGCTATCTCTGTTCTGCGAAGGCACGGCATATTCAGGGGGTTGCGATTTCGGTGGATGGCGGTGCTACGGCTGGCGTTTATTAGTTTTTGTAAAGAGCATATTATATTCCAATAATACGGATAATCTAAAAATTGGAACAGATTACCCATACAGTCGTTTTAAAGTAAATCAGAGTG
>JBCCFC010001212.1:0-4092 GCA_039029935.1 Chloroflexota bacterium | reverse complement strand
CGATAACTTTGCCAACGAGGTGCTGATGGTCCCCAGACAGAAAACGACGGAAGAAACCAATGCGCAACGACAACGCTATATCGATTTGGTCAAGGGCGAAGGGTTGTTCAAGACACTGTTTAAGAACTTGAAGAGTGCTGGCTCTGGTGATGGACTGGATCGTGTGTTTATGACAGGAGTGTCACCCATTGTACTGAGCGATGTCACCAGTGGTACGAATACCTTCAAGAATATATCGTGGCGGCGCGAACTCAATGAACTGTGTGGCTTTACACAGATCGAATTGCGTGAGTTGGCTACGCAGTTGTTGGATAGCCCTCGATTACAAGGTGTCATCGATGACAAGGATGGTGAGCTTGAAAAGATGATGGTGTTGATGGAGAACTATTACAATGGCTCTCTGTTCATCGAAGATTTTCGCAAAGGCAGGGCCGATAATGTGCCCAAGGTCTATAACCCCACCTTGGCCTTTTATTTCCTTGAAGAATTTCAAGCGCAACAAGAATATCCGACAGAACTGCTGGATGAAAATTTGACGCCGGACGACCATAAACTGAGACATATCGCTGCGTATACACAGGGACCAGAACTCCTTGATGATGCTTTTGCGCTGGATCGCACCACCACCGTGCGCACATTGCGCAAAAAATTTGGCGTTCGTGACTTGCTCAATGCCAATCTACAACAAGATCGGCTGGCTGTCCTGCTCTGCCATCTCGGTGCGTTGACACCTGCGGGGAGAGGCCCAGCAAATAAAATACGCTTAGAAATTCCTAACCTCGTCATCCAGCAACTCTATAGCGAGCGGGTGTTGACCCACCGAGTGCAGAGCGATGACAGCATGGTCCAGGCGGGCATCGCGGTGGCAGATGAAAGGGGATATAGAGCCGCTGTGTCTCTTTGCACAGAACCATTTATTGAAGCTTTACAGTGGGCGGGATGCACGGGATTTTAATGAAGGCACACTCAAGACTATTTTTATGATGCTGCTCTACCACACCGACATGTATCTGATGTACTCAGAAGCAACCATTGAACGCAGTTTTGGTGTCTTACTACTGTTGGTGCGACCGGGGATGCGCGAGGGTGGACTGTACGACATTTTGATTGAGTTTAAGCAGTTGTCGCTGAATCAGGCAACCGAATTGGTGCCAACCCAGAAGGGAACGATGACGCCCAAAGCCATAACTGAGGATGATGCCAAGACACGACCGCGTGATGAATTGGTAGAGCTGGCAAATATACAGGCCAAGTTTACCGACGCAGAGACTCAGCTACAAAAATATCGCCGCAAGTTGATGGCACAGCATGGAGATGACTTGAAGTTACGCTGTTATGGGGTGGTGAGTGTCGGGTTTGCGCGTATTTTGTGGGACGAATTTTAATGGAAAGTTGATGGTATTGAAGCTGATTGAACTCTTGCAGGCATTGCGCGTTATTGAATAGTTGGAGGTTGAAAGTTGATGGTGATCGCTGAGGGCGAAACCCCAAAATGGCGTTTAAACTCACGACTAAATTGTGAGGGGCTGTTATAGCCAACCATATACCCTGCTTCACTGACACGTTTGCCCCCTTGAATCATCATATGGGCTTTGAATAGCTTGATTGACTTTGCATATTGCAACGGTGACAAATGCATCACCGTCTTGAAGCTCCTATAAAATGTGGGTACGCTCATGCCGACCAAGCTCGCCAACTCCTCAACCGAAACGGCCTGTTCTATGTGGTCATGAATGTAGGTGACGGCTTTGGCAATCTGTTGAATCTGACCCTGTTGCCCTAGCAATCTCTGCAAGGCCCCTGTTTGATCGTGGCAAAGTATCCGATAATAGATTTCCTCGATGATTAGGTCGCTCAACATAAGCCGATCTGTGGAGTTATCAAGTGTTTGCAGTAGTCGAATAGCTGGATCAAGCAAATCGTCATCCAGTACATCAGAAAAAATGCTAGAAACCGTTTGTGTTTCTATTAGTGATGGTTGCTGCTTCACCTGATCCATCTTTAGCAACATCGTGGCGATCTTATTCAGGTCAATTTTGATCCCCGCCATGAGCGCAGGCTTGTCAACGCTTGCCTCGGCAATCTCAACTTCTAGCGGCATCGTCAGAAACAATGCCAAGTAATGACTGGCACTATAGGTATAGGTTTGATTGCCCAAATAACCATATTTTTTGCCTTGCCCCACGATAACCACAGCAGGCTCGTATACCATTGGTATTTTGGCCTGGGTGGATGATGCGCGAAATGTGATAAGCGACGGAATCGCTGTCTCATGGACCCCGTCACTTCCCGTGTACTCCTCTAGGAGTGCTACAAACGTCTGCATTTTGTCATCGGCATAGGTCATGGTTTGCTCCTTCACTTGTTTCATCATCGCCAAAATATTGCTGGGTGATTCCGCTCTAAAGACCACTATAGCAAAAACAGATTGAAATCATAAATTTTATGTAATGGTCAACAACACCTTGAATATTCACTGTAGGGGCACTATAGCCATAGCCATAGCCTTTTGTGAACTCCACATCTTGCGGCCGCCCTTGCTGTGGGTTGATAGAATTGTGCAAGTATTTGAAATAAATATGTATTCACCCATGTCCCCTTGGCGGTTATGATTAGAATTTACGCAGTAGCGCAGGCTTGAACTACCAAGCCGCTACGGGCTATCTGTGGTAATTCACGCTTGACTGCGTAAGTCCTATGAATAGACAGGTAAAAGTTGCATCTGCGCTCAATACAACCTTTTGTGCATAGGTCAGAGAATAATCCAAATTGGGGAAGGATAAGAAGAGTATGGCGTTTCAATTTCTTGAAGGTGAAATCGGCACAGTTGAAAAGGCAGAAGGTCACACCGTGTTGATCCATACCGAAGTCGTGATCAATGCGCACCCCGATGTCGTGTGGGCTGTGTTAACCGATTGGGCGAAGCTATCCGAATGGAGTCCCGGTTTAATCAATCTGACGGGTGATTTTCGCAAAGATGGGACGATCACAGCCACATTCAAATTAGGTATTGGTGAACACACCCAAGATTTCACCCATCCCCTCATCCACTTTGAGGAAGGGCGGATGTTTGGTTGGTCAGACCCACTACCCTATATGGCGGGCATGACCGATAATCACATCTACAAACTCGAACCGTTGCCAGAGGACCGAACCCGCTTTGTGCAAACAGATCAACTTGCTGGTGGGTTAGCTCATGTGATTGGCACACATATGGCACGGGGGATGATGCACGCGTATGTGGAATTCAATCGGGCATTGAAGGTTCGTGTTGAAGAATCGTAGGGCAACCACACTGATGGCTAGTCCTTGCACTATGCCCGTTGTCAGCGGCTTGCGTGAAAGCCGCGCCAATTGGCTGTCAGTTTACATTTTGAACTGTCCATTTGACCCCTTTCAAGAGGACAGTTAGCTCTACATCCAATGCGCAGGCCAACCGCTGGGCTGTCTTTAACGTGAGATTTTTGTCGCCGGACTCAATGCGGACCAAGTAGGTCTTATTCATGCCCGCACGTGCGGCTAACTCTGCCTGTGTCAAGTCATTGGCCCGCCGAATCGTGCGGACACTGTTACCAAAGCGATGGTAAACTTCCTCTGCTGCCTGTTGGGCATCTTGGTTCACGGTTGTCATTATCTGAACTCCTTTAAGTTCTTTGTTCGCCAAATGTACTACAGCGGATTATGGATTGGAACGGATTTTTCCTGTGCGCGGAGACTAAAATCCGTTCCCCTTCCGGGGTGCCCTCTGGGCCCTGTTGTAGTATACTGATACGAACTTTGGTTTAAATCTTCATTTATATAAAGACGAAGGTTGAATAAACACCCTCTTTGCTATGCGATTATAAAGAGCGTGCGTCAAGCCAGCGTCAATTCTGCGTCAACTCAGCATAAAAAAAGCGAAAAGAACCCAAAATTTTGTAACAAGTTGTAATGGTCAAATAGAGTCTGAACAAAAATAGTGTGCCGTCCCTATTTTTGTACAACGCCGTTGACACCAATTGGGTCGGCGCACTATTTTTGTTGAGACGAAATTTGACCATTACAACGTGTTACCAACTTTTGGGGTGGTTTCGCTTTTTTTATGCTGGGGTG
>JBCCFC010001211.1:0-4093 GCA_039029935.1 Chloroflexota bacterium | reverse complement strand
TGGTGCAACAAATCCAGCACATTGGAGAATCCCCTCCGCATTGTAGGAACACGGGTCCGCATTAAAGTCCCATTGCGTCTTCGCCATCACATAGGTTTCATCGTCATCACGCACACCATTGCCATTGGTGTCATCAAAGACGCTGAGGTTGATGTTGTAGCCCAGTGTTGGGTCTTGCAGCGGACGTTGTGCTGTCTCATCAACCGCCGTTATACCATCTTGCACCAACGAAGCCGCACTCAACGAGCGTATCCCCATTGGGTCAGAAAGCATCAATAGCGTCATCAGCACCAGACCCAACATGGCTTTTGTCAAGCACCGCCTGTAGGACGCGATTTGTTTGTACCGTTTCTCTGTCATGTAAACCTCTCTACATGGTCTTGTTGTTGTTCAATAGCTGTTGTGCTGTTCGATGTGATAGCGTAATGTGATGGCGTACTGCGATAGCGTACTGTGTCATTGATCCATCTTGAACAACGATTGTTATTGTTGTGTAGGATTTGGTAACAATGGCTATGGTTTTCAATTAAATGGCAAATAAACGACTACCTTTGTGATGCAGGCCGTCGAATATACAATATAGACAAATGGTTTTCAAGTGGTATTCAGGTGTGGTTATGTAAGTAAGAGAGTCGTGCATGTAGGGTGTATATTTTTTGTAAACACGGATTGTAGTATATACGATGGGCGTTAACACAAGCGTACTCAGAAGCGTATACGAAAGCGTCAACGGAGCTAGAAATTTCTCGTTTGAACGGAAAATAAGACATTTGTATTGCTTCCGGTGTATGGCTTCCAGGAAAATTCGCGGACGTGTGCTATCGATCATCTCCATCTCCAAAATGGAGTGGTGGGTGACATTAACATCGGCACCCACATGCTCAAAGTTGTAATCTGCGCCTACCGCCAAACAATCTGCGCCTACCGCCAAACAATCTCCCCCGCAACCCCATCCACCGTCAAACGTACAGGCATCCCCGGCCGAATCTCAATGTCGCCCAGCACCGTGAAGGCGGGCAGATGCGAGTCATAGGACTGTCCAACATCATTCCACTTTTCGATGCTGCTGAGGTTGATGGCGTGGTTGTCGACGTCGTCGTTGAGGAGCGCACCAGAGCGTAGGCTTGGCTTATCCAGCGGCGCCATCACCCAGTTGAAGTCGGTGCCGCCTGTGGCTCGAAGCATTGTGTCAAAGATGTTGGCTGCAGGGATGGGACCAACCATTGACCACACAGCCTGTTGCGGTGGTGTGCCGGACAGGTCAACGGAGACACGATAGACGCCACCAACATTGACGTTGACATCACCCAAGAAAGGTAGCTGGGGCAGATAGGTATCGCTGCTTTGGCTGACACTGTTCCAGTGGTCTACGGCGTGGATATCCAGTGAAATCTGGCTTCCATTGCGACTGGTGTTGTTCTGGATGTGGGCAATCAGCGTTGCGCCATCGCTGATGCTATCGACCATCAATGGCAACCCAATCCAGTTGAAGTCGGTTGTGCCAGTCTCGCGCAGTACATAGTCAAATTCGCCCACGCGGATTGATTCGGCAATGGAGTTGTCGCAGGATGCTACTGTGCGGATGAGGTAGGCATGGTTAACCGCAGGGTCGCCGATGCCGCTCTCGTTGTCAACATAGCTGAAGACACCATTGTTGGCATCACTGTTGGCGTTGCTGTCGGTGTATGTCTCAATCATGCGTGTGGATGGATGCGAGTCCCCTGGTGTGAAGTAGGCCGATTCACTGCGCCAAATCTCATATTGATCGCCAACCAGCGGTGTCGTCCATTCAAGACGAACGCCGGTGAAGCCATTACGGATAATGACGGGTTGGACAGGCGACGCACTGGTACATTGACTTGGTGGTGTGGGTGTGGCTACCGCGCCCGGGCTTGCTGTGGGTGGCTGAAGGTTTAGCTGCGGCCACGTTATGCCAAGCCGGAGGCCATCTACCCAATACTCTCCCTGCCCATAATCCTGAACATTGATTTGAATCCCGTCGATAGCATTGATATTCACCGTCGCTGATGCATCCGCCCCGCTTATGCTTGGCTCCGTATCCAAATTTGGATTGACCCACAAATATACGCTGTCCGCCCCATTGGCATTCAGTTCATATTTGGCAACCACCAGATAATTCAGACCATTTTGCATTGGCTTGCTGCTGCGGGTGTTGTTGATGGCAAACTGGGTGCCCCATGACTTGCCGACGGCAGCATCCAAGCTCGATGTGGGACCGACAAAAAAATGGCCGTTACCAACAGTGCGCGCCGTGACTTGATAGGCAAACCAGACATCGCCGGACAAGCGCGGGGTTGCCAGTGCTCGCTCTGCAATCAAGCCATTGCCGTTTTCTGTGGTGTGCTTGATCAGAAGCGCGTTCCCTGTCGGGTTGGGAATTCCAATCGTGAGGTTGCCACTTTGTATTATGGCTGCCTCGTTGTTACGGGTGACTTGCCAGTTACCCGACCAACCTCTGCCGCCACCTGCATTGTCTAATCCAGCCCCAACCGTCGAGGTAAAGTTCTCCTCCACAAGCGGTGAGTCAGTTGAATCAGGTGAGCCAATCACATTCCAGCCAAAGCTGACGCTATCCGTGCCACCTCTGCCATCACTCACCGTCACCGTGACTCTATATGAGCCAGCCTGTTGATACACCCCCGTGATTGTCCCATTGCTCGAATTGATGTTGAGTCCTGGTGGTAGTCCGTTTGCGCTAAAGGTCAGCGAATCGCCATCAGGATCGCTGGCACGAAAGGTGACGCCATTGTTTATTTGGCCGACAGTGCCACCCAAATCATACCCGCTCCAAGTCAAGCTGATTGTTGGCGTACGGTTGCTATCAGGTGGTGGCAGTGATATTCGTGTTGGCGTTGGTGTTGGTTGTGGCGAGGTGTCACCACCAGTCACATTCCAGCCAAAGCTGACACTATCCGTGCCACCTCTACCGTCGCTCACAGTCACTGTGACCCTAAAGGAACCAGCCTGTTGATATACCCCCGTGATTGTCCCATTGCTCGAATTGATGTTGAGTCCCGGTGGTAGTCCGTTTGCGCTAAAGGTCAACGAATCGCCATCGGGATCATTGGCACTAAAGGTGACGCCATTGTTTATTTGGCCGACAGTGCCACCCAAATCATACCCGCTCCAAGTCAAGCTGATCGTTGGTGCGCGGTTTGGCACAGACACAGCCCAACCACACCCTTCTGGCAACCCCCATTCATGGACCATTTTAACCGTATATCGGTCGCCCGTTGCTTCTCGTATCGACCTCTGGAAATCGCACATTGCCTGTTGAGCGGAAGACGGGCTTGGTTTGTTACTCATGTTGTTTAAAATGGCGACGATGGTGTTAATATCATCGGTATCTTGCAGAATCCGGTAAAACATGGCGGCAATCAAATCATGAGAGTTATAACCGCCAGTACTTTGTTGATCAGAAGCGACGAAGTGATCGACCCACCGATTCCCAGATTGTGTCCACGCATCTAGCCGATTCAGTAGATGGCCTGGCGTCCCCTGTTCGATAGCGGCATCGCTACCACCGACAACATAGAAAGACATACCCGCCATGAGATGGGGCAAGATGATTGTGTTGGTCGGCCACGTGGCTCGACCATAAAAACTTTCAAAATTACCACCAGCGCGACCCATTTCATAGAATAAAATCCAATGATCAACATAGTTATCCGGTGACGCTACTAGTCGGTCCAAGATACCAACCGCTTCGGCCTTTTGTTTGTTCCCACATCCAGCACCACATGAATCGTGTGGATGCCCCAGCATCTTTTTACGCCCTAAGCCAGGCGCATCAGCTCGATAGGTTAGGTCGAAATCGGTACGCCCTGTCCCTTCCGTAACCTGTCGATATAGCTCATCTACCCGATGATACCAAGCCAGCCATAGGTTGGCTTGGTTTATATTTATTTTGCCTGGCGGCGTATAGAGGGCAACGTCGCCATAGGACCACGCATCGTACTGGAGCGTACCCACGTTAAAGGTTGGGTATTCCATCACCCCATGATAGGTTGCGTTGACGCCGATTGTAATCTGGGCATTCACGGGCGATGAACTTGAGGTTATGGAAAATATT
>JBCCFC010001210.1:0-4093 GCA_039029935.1 Chloroflexota bacterium | reverse complement strand
GGTACCTACTGAGCCTCTGACAACACCCGCAACAGCGCGTCGGCCTCGGGGCGCGGCGGTTGGTGGCGGTAGCGCAGGCCATACACCGTTCGGGCGAAGTCGGGGCGTTTCCCTGAATCCGATGACAGCGGGGCTTGTGTTTGAGGATAAGCACTTTACCCTAGAGTCATTCTCTGTTAAACATCGTGGTCCCGATTGTTTTGGTTTTACCTTTGAGGAGCGAGAGAGACGGCCTTTTCAACCCAAAAAGGCGGAGCAGCTTGGTGTACCCAACAGCCCCCTGCGGCGAGATTTGTCGCAGGGCAAGGCGATTACGCTGAACGACGGGCGTGTTATTCAACCAGAGGATGTCTTGGGTGATCCTGAGCCAGGTATCAAGCTCTGTTTTGTGGGCGATGTCAGTCACACAGGCCCTCTCCATAAGATTGTCCATCAAGCCGATGTCTTGGCAATTGAAGCGACCTATCTGGATGAGGATAAACTGCTTGCCAAGCAACATGGTCATGTCACAGCCGGAGCCGCCGCCCGGTTAGCGCGCAACGCCGAGGTTAACCAGCTTATTCTGCACCATGTCAGCCGGCGATATCATGCCCATGATATCCTCAGCGAAGCGCAGGCGATTTTTCCGAACACAATCGTTGCCAACGACTTTGATTGCTTTGACATTCGCAAAGGGAAGCCTGTGAAAATGAAGAATTTGCTCAAGAGTTAAGCTTGAAATAATTACCGATAAACGCTTCCAGGAAGGGGGAGCACGTACATTGGCACACTCATATAGATTATCCCCTTCCTGGAAGCAGGCTGGGCATTTTATTTTGTGGATTCTCCCTACTGCGTCCGTTGCGGATTACGTCGTAACTGCGCTGTCAATAAACGCCGCCAAATCCACCTTGGTCTTTGCCAGCGATGCTTCATTCACATACATCATATGCCCAGCTTCATAGTAGCCCATCGAGATATTCTGCTGTAGCGATGCATCCAACCCCAAGTGGGTAAAGGTGTATTCGGTCGCAAAGTACGGCGTTGCAAGGTCATAATAACCGTTTCCCACAAAAACCTTGAGAAAAGGGTTCTGGGTCATGGCTGCACGCAATGTCTCGGCAACATAGACAAACTGATTCTTAAATTTGTTGTAATCCCAAGTCTGGTATAGCCCTTTCAGCACCTCATAAGGCAGGTCATTTTCATAGTTAAGTTCGGTCTGGAGATAATGGTGGAGCATGGCCGTGTATGCACCATGCACGATGGGGAAGCTTGGATCATACTCGAAAAATTCCCCCACTTGGTTGCGGTCGATGCCTTTGAAGCGGCTATCAAAACGCCCCACCGTGCGGCCTTGGCTGCGCAGTAATTCCTTGGTAAAGCGCATAATTGTGACGCGTAGATTGGATTGTTGAAGATACGCCTTGGATAACCCTGTATAGCGAGCTACCTGGGTTGCAATCTCATCATGCCTCTCCGGAGATAGTGCCGACCCTTCCATCAAGGCAAGATTGTAGTCCCCCTTGGCAAACCGCTCGGCCTCGCGCAATGCTTTTGGTAAATCTGCTTGAAGATCATCGTCCAATAAACCATGATACCATGCAGTTGCTGTGTATGAGGGTAGATACAGAATATAGGGTAGATCATTGCCAGGAGTGAACAGTGCCGTCTGAAAATCGAGGATGCTAGAGATGAGCATAATACCGTTTAGATACAATCCATACCGATTTTGTAGATGTCCGCTCAAGCCAGCCGCCCGCGTTGTTCCATAGCTTTCACCGATGATAAATTTAGGGGAACCCCATCGTTTATAACGGGTGACATAGAGGCGAATGAAGTCTCCCACAGACTCAATGTCTTTCTCATAGCCATGAAACTGCTTGGCTTCCTCCCCCGGAACAGGGCGACTATAGCCTGTACTCACAGGGTCGATAAACACAAGGTCTGTTTTGTCGAGAATAGAGTGTTCGTTGTCAACCAATTGATAGGGGGGTGGCATCGGGTTGTCAACATCACCGCTCAACACACGGCGAGGCCCCAACATGCCCAAGTGCATCCAGATGGATGATGAGCCGGGCCCACCATTAAAAGAAATGGTCAACGGTCGTTTGTTGGTATCGACGGACTCATCATCTGTGCTGTTTTTCGTATAGGCAACAAAAAAGACCGATGCCTTTGACTTGACACCTTCCTTTTCATCTTCATCTTTGAGCACAATTGTGCCTGCCGTCGCTGTGTAGCATAGCTGCTTACCGTCAATGATGATGGTATGTTGTGTTTCAACAATGTTATCCTGAACGGCTTCCTCTTTCTTTTCCCCACCTGCCCTATTCTGATTCACGGTGGATTCGTCTTGTTTGTTGTCGGCTTGTGTTTGTTTTGACATAAATTTTCCTTTTTAATGATTATAATGGATTATGTTATGAATTTCTAAGAAATAAACTCGTAAAAATTTTTATATGAAACTTATGACATTTTATATGATTTTTTATTCGAGCCACCAAAGGCGATGCTGCTACTACTCTCTGTTAACTACTAACTGTTAACTATTAACTGTTAACTATTAACTGCTCACTGTTCACTATTAACTGGTATCACATGACTCAATCGCTCATGATGTAAAATCATCCGCTGATTTGGGTGGCGCTCCATCATATCGACAAATTGGCAGTTGAACATGATCGACTCCGGCAGATAGAGGTAATGAGCCTGCACTGTGTCCAAAAACGTGCTGTCTAACCCTGCAAAAGAGACCATAATCGAGAGTAGTTTCTGATCTAGATTTTCCAGACAGATCCCATGCAGCGGACTCAGCTCATCGATAGGGTGAATCGCCGTCCAAGCGGTAGCAAACAAGGGCATATGTTCGCGTTCAAGTGTAAGCTGCTTAAAACGAAACATTTCTTGACCTTCTTCCGTGGTTTCAGGAATGAGTGCGCTTGCATGAAGTTCGGCATTGATGATTTCATTCTTGCGCTCATTGGCGATGCGAAACTGCAATGCTGGGATACCATTGCGGTCGCAGACAATGGCTGTCTGACTAAAGGCGACTCGTGCGACTGGACGCGAAAACTTTGCAAAGAGCAGCCCTGTAAGCAACGCAACGGCTATCATGCCTGCAAACGATTCAATCGTCACCAGTAGATTGGCATAAAGCGAGACTGGACTCATGGTTCCGTAGCCGATGGTCGAGAAGGTTTGAACGCTAAAAAAGAAAGCATCCGCAAAGGTTGCACGTTCTGGTGTGCTGATGGCGTTGGGGTCGAGCCAATAGAGAAAGCCAAACACCAAATTGATCAGGAGATAAGACGCTGCGGCAAGTCCGGCCAACCAGTGCCAAGGGGCGGCGATTAAAAAATAATAGGCATCAGCGAAGAACGAAATGGGAACGCCTGTGATGTCAAATTCAAGATGGGGGCTATGAGACCGCCGAGTTCGGCCTGAGCTTGTCTGGTATTGTAATTCGTTTGGATTCCCCTGCATGACTTGTGCTATTTGCCCATGAATTGTTTGTGCATCAAGCCTGTTTCCCTGCTTGTTTGTTACCTGTTGCGTACTCACAATTTCTATGTCTCCTACTATCGTATTCCAGATCACCTGCTGGTCACTTAATGGCCTCAACTGCATCATTGCATAGCCTTGGTTCATTTTGCTCTCTATTGTAACCCATGCCCGCATAGAACTTGAAGAATGCCTTAGCACAAAATCATGCGTAACTTTCTTTTGCATAGAAACGTGTAAGAGTATAGTGTTGGCTTTAAACCTATAGCCAACCAATGGATGATATAGCCAAAATTGGAGGACTTATCGAGTAAGTAGTATATCAAGGGAAGATAGCGCATGGCCCATTGTTTGAATAGACAACAAGCAATGGGTGACGAGGAAAGAGGTTCCCATCGTCATGTTTGGGCATGACAGGGCTAACCAGCAGATATATGTATTTATCTATGTGCTGGGAAAATCGAATCATCAGCGGATGCCTCTGGGTCGCAACCACCGGCCCAACTGAGCAGATTTGTATAAAAACTGTTCAGAAAATCTTTCCACACAAATTCATGTAAGGCCATTCCACAAAAGATACCTATTGAAAAGCGGAATGAGCACTCTCTAG
>JBCCFC010001209.1:0-4097 GCA_039029935.1 Chloroflexota bacterium | reverse complement strand
TGAAATACGATGAAAACAGCAGATAATACACATGAGAATAGCCCAAAAGCAAACTTTGATAATATTTATGCGATGTATTCGCCGAAGCAATATGTTGAGTACTTGGTTGGCGAGCTAAATTATGAGCTTCCTTTCCAGACTGTGGCAGAGCTACAGACATATATTGACGCTGTATACCCAGAGAAATCACCAACAAATCCGGTTGAGATAGCTGTCATTGGCAGTTCACATGGGTTGGATGCCGTTGCCCTGAATTATGGCATGACCTCAGCCGAGATAATGGCACGTTGGTCTGACGAAACGATGGTGACGATGCCTTTTGACGATGGTGATGCCAGCTATACCTGTACATTGATTGACATTGAACCCGAACCGTTGCGCTTTGCACTGGATGTCAATCTTGCAAAACAGATATTTGTGGCCGACCTTAGCCATGACCTATCAGCGGATTTGGCGGTATATTTTCGGACAATGGCAGATGTTATTGTTGGCACAGGGATGATATCCTATATGGGTGTTGAGGGACTAGATCGCTTGCTTCAAGCTGCGTTTGGCGAGGGGAAAGCGCAATTGTTTTGCTTTTCAGCACTCAAATTTTTAGAGGTCGATGCCTTCATCACTGTCTGTAAAAAATATGGATTGGTGGTTGAGAAAATTATTCATGGACATCATCGTATCTATCAGAGTGAGGCCGAAAAACAACGTGTGCAGGGGCTACTCGTCAGCAAAGGGCTGTTAAGCGAGGAAGATGAGCATGGGTTGGATGGGTATGTGTTTCTTGCCTATCGACAAGAACGACAGGGAAATTTGATATAAGGAGTGACAAATTGTGCTGATAGGCATCATTGGGGCAGGAACGTTGGCCGTAGGTTTGAGTTTTTATAAGCGTCGGAAAAGAAATCAATATAAGCGTCTTGATTTGCAAGAAAAAACAACACTCGTTTCGATATTGAGCATTGCATCAGTCACCCCCTGTGCAAATAAAAATACCCAGCGCAGTTCATCCACATGGTCACTTCTATTCTCCGATTTGCGCCACCAACAGATGCTGGAGATGTCGCGTAGTGAGTCTCATGAGTTGAGTGACGCTGAAAAGAAGGCCAATCGCAATCTCACCGTATCTTTGGCATCATTGGTTATCACCACGGCAGGTATCTTCTATCCACTACTCAACTGGCTGGGGGTTGTGGCTATTTTGTACCTGTGGTTTCCCCTCGGTCAGACGGCTTTCCGCTCAATTGTGAAGGAGCGACGACTCAGTATTGAGGTCCTCGACTTTGCCATGACACCCATAATTCTGGCGATGGGCTATTATGTTGTCACTGCGGTTTCTTGTGTCACCTATTACATCAGCGAAAAATTATTGGTCAAGATCGAAGATAATTCACAAAAAAGCATTGCCAATGTCTTTGGCCTACAGATGCGCTCGGTGTGGGTAATCTCGGATGGCGTTGAGGTTGAAATTCCGTTGGAGTCATTGCAACAGGGCGATATTGTGGTGATCCATGTAGGGGAAACGATTGCTGTGGATGGGGCTGTCGTGTCTGGGGTTGCCACAGTTGATCAACGCGTTTTAACGGGGGAATCGCAGCCTGTGGAAAAAAGTGTGAGTGAACAGGTTTACGCAGCGACAATGGTCTTGTCGGGCAAAATTTATGTGGCTGCAGAAAAAGCAGGCGAGGAGACGGTAGCAGCACAGATCGGCCAAATTTTGCGCGATACAGAGGATTTCAAAGCATTTATGCGTGTCCGAGCGGTCGAAATTGCCGACCAAATGGTTCCGTTGCGCATCACCCTGACACTTGCCACGTTGCCTTTTTTGACAACGGTTGGGACATTGGCCGTTCTCAATGCTCGTTTTGGTTATCACATGCGGCTCCTGGGTCCATTGGGAATGCTTAATTTTCTCCAAATTGCCTCTCAGCGCGGCATTCTCATCAAAGATGGACGTTCATTGGAAATGCTGCAAAAAGTAGATACCGTCGTATTTGACAAAACAGGAACGCTGACCCAGGAGCAACCTCATGTCGGCTCGATTTATACCTGTCATGGGTACAGCGAAGAAGAGATATTGCGTTATGCAGCGGCAGCAGAGTATAAGCAGTCCCACCCTATTGCGCTTGCCATCCTACAAAAGGCACAGGAATACAATTTTTCGCTTCCTGAAATTAGTGATGCCACGTATGAAATCGGGTATGGAATCAAAGTTCGCCTATCCGGCCATCTTATTCATGTCGGTAGCATCCGCTTTATGAATATGGAAGGCATTGCCATTCCTGATGAGATTGTTCAGGTGGAGAAGGAGATGCAGGAAGAGGCACATTCGTTGGTCTATGTTGCCCTTGATGACCAACTTGGCGGTGCGGTTGAGCTACGCCCAACCATTCGCCCAGAAGCCAAGCCTATGATTGAATACTTGCAGACTCGCAACATGAACATCACTATCATCTCTGGCGATCATCAACGCCCAACACAAAAGCTAGCCGAGGCATTGGGTGTACAGGAGTATTTTGCCGAGACGCTGCCCGAAAATAAAGCCAGAATTGTCGAGCAACTGCAACAGGAAGGCAAGTGTGTTTGTTTTGTGGGCGATGGTATCAATGACTCGATTGCGCTCAAAAAGGCGGATGTGTCCATTTCGCTACGCGGAGCATCAACCATTGCCACCGACACAGCACAAATTATCCTGATGACCCAGAACCTGAGCCAATTGAGCCATGCATTTGAACTTGCAGATGAGTTTGAGCAGCACATGCAAAAATCGCTGCTGACAACCATTGTCCCTCAGGTGCTCTGTGTGAGTGGTGCATTCTTTCTTAATTTTGGTATTGTAGCAGCAATGGTCTTCAATCAAATTGGGCTGTATACAGGCATTGCAAACGCTATGTCGCCGCTGTTTACTGCAAACCGGGTACAGATTGCAGACACCGTCTATAACAGTTCATAGGTCTTTTGCACAGCATCTGGACTCAATGCGACTGCTTCCCCCGCCACCACATGCACTGTCCGTTGCGGATAGGGTATCTCAATCCCAGCGGCATCAAAGCGCAACTTCACCTGCTCGGTCACATCAAAGCGTACCCGATGATACTCTTCGATGCGGACAAAGGGACGTACGGCAAAGTTGACACTGTTGTCGGCCAATGCGCAGACATCAACAGTGGGGGCTGGTACTTTAAGAATCAGACGATGGGTCTGCACAATGTCGAGCAGAATTTGTTTGGCTTGGAGCAGATTCTCATCATAGCCAATGCCAAATTCCATGTCCAGCCGCACAAAGCCATTCTTTGAGTAGTTCATGATATTGTTGCCGATGACCTGGCGGTTGGGCACAATGATGGTGCGATAATCCAGTGTGCGAATCCACGTGTTGAATATCTCCACCCGCGTCACATAGCCAGATTCACCATTGATGGTCACATAGTCGTTGACTCGATAGGGACCGGAGATCAAAATGAGGATGCCAGCAGCAAAATTGGCGAGGGTATCTTGCAAGGCCAACCCAACGGCGATAGCAATGGTCCCCATCAATGCGGTGATTGATACGCCGCCAATCCCCAGCCAACTCAGGGCTGTCGCCAAGAAGATGACCCAGATGCTGTAGTAGCTGATGGCGGCTGAAAATTCGGTGAAGGTCTCATCAACCCCCGCTTCTTTCAAGACACGACGAACGCCGCGCGAGGTGTAGGGGGCAACGAATCGTCCTACAATCATTAAGAGCAACGCACCCAACACACGCGGGGCATAGGTGATGAGCATCTGTTGGTATGGCTGTAAATTCGCCAGTTGTTCTTGCATTCTTCTTTTATCCTAGCTTTTTGTTTTGAATAGGCAAGTAGAAACCAGTAACACAGATTGATTATCTGTGACGCAGGTAGCCAACCTGCGATACTTTCCTTGCCCAGTAACACAGATTGTTTATCTGTGACGTAGGTAGTCAACCTGCGATACTTTCCTTGTTCAGTAACACAGATTGTTTATCTGTGACGTAGGTAGTCAACCTGCGATACTTTCCTTGTTCAGTAACACAGATTGGTTATCTGTAACGCAGGTAGCCAACCTGCGATACTTGCCTTGCCCAGTAACACAGATTGATT
>JBCCFC010001208.1:0-4098 GCA_039029935.1 Chloroflexota bacterium | reverse complement strand
TTCGCAGGAATGACAAGTTTTGGGTCTTATTTTATCCGCGTTCCTAAGTTTTTTGTATTTTGGTGGTATCAAAATACAAAAAACTTAGTTTACATATTCCTTACCTAATTAACAATTTTCTGTGAATAATTTATAAATACTGCAAAGAGAACGGGACAATATGATGGATGTCGTCTATCAAACCGCTGACCACTTGACAGATGGGGTTGCGGTATTTAAGCGCGCCACCAAATGACACCATTGCCAATCAGATGTACGGTGATGAACCTATTAGCCATCCGCTAAAAGACATATAAAATAGCCAATTAGGTATTTTCTGCAAAGGAATATTTTAAGTAAGCCTAAAAAAAAAATTATAAATAGCGGAGTCAGCAATCTCTATTGCGGTCTCCGGCACAAGAGCGTGCCTAACTCCGCGTATATCTAAATACTGAATTGGATTTACTTAAGCCCTTTATTTGCACTTGGGATATTCTTTTTAGGGAATCACCTTATCCACTAAACGATAAATGTAACATGATAAAAGAATATAAACAAAAAAAGTTCATCAGTTTACGGGTAACGCTAACCATTGCGTTTGCCCTGCTTAGTATTGTGTCTGTATTAGTGGTGGGGAGCGTTCAGACGGTGCGGAACTATCAAGTTCAGCAAGCTGTGTTTTTGGAGCGTGAACGTAATGCCGCCTTTGATGCGGCAACCCAGGTGTCAGCCTTTTTGACACAAATTTTTAACGCTGTCGAATCATCTGCTGAGGTACATCAAGATTTTATCAACACCGAACAGGAACAGGAGCGATTGCTTGTCAACTTGATGACAAGGCAACCAGCCATCTATAGCGTGTCATTGGTGGATAACCAGGGGCAGGAGATACAGAAAGAAACGCGGTTGACGCCAGCGATGCCCAATGAGCCGGGCAACTATGCAGACAACGAACTGTGGCAGCATGTGCAGGTCGGTCACCGATACATGAGTGCAGTCTATATTAGCCCTGTGATAACCGAGCCATTGGTGACGATAGCTGTGCCTGTCTATGATAGCTTTGACCAGTTTCAGGGGGCGATTGTTGCTCAAGTGAATCTCGAATTTATGTGTAGTCTCGTGGAATCCTTGGAAATTGGACACTCAGGGCAGGTTTATGTGGTAGACTATCGTGGCGAACTACTTGCCGCCGTCGACCACGCCCGTGTGTTGCGTGGTGAAAATGTGCATGGTGTAACCGAGGTAGCGGCTTTTCTTGAGGAGCACGCTGAACGCCATAAAACATATCCGCAGATATATCGAGAAGGGAGCGTCCACACGATGGCAGAGCCATCCGCTGATCACCATGAAAGCGATACGGAGATTGACCATCAACAATTTCCTGAGTCACGGACAGCCTACACAGACATGCAACCGCCACAGTTTATCAAACATTTTTCGACGGGGGTCGGTCTGGATGGCACAACCGTGTTGGCAACCTATATCCCATTAGATGGACCCCATTGGGGTGTTGTTGCCGAATTGCCTGTTGCCGAGGTGAATGAGGCCATTCTGCAAGAATTACGTATCTCGCTGGTCATTATGGTCATCACAGCACTTTTGGCCGCACTGGTAGGCGGCTATATCGCCAACCGTCTGGCAGCACCGCTCTATAGTTTGACCCGAACCGCCAGCCAAATTGCCGCAGGTAATCTGGGCTTGGTTGCAAAAACGTCGGGCAATGCGGAAGTTACACAACTTGCCACTGCCTTTAACGAGATGACGGCTCAATTGCGTGACCTTATCGCCTCGCTGGAACAGCAGATTCGACGGTTGAGCGTTGCTGCCAGCCTGAGCGAGCAACTGAGGGGCATTCTTAAAACCGATGCATTGCTTACCGAAGTCGTCAACCATATCCAACAGAGCTTTCACTATTATTATGTGCAGGTGCTGCTGGTGGACAAACAAAGGCAGGTTCTTGTCCCAGCCAAAGGGGCTGGCCTTCAAAGGAAAGCAGGCCGTATGGAGGACTACCAAGTGCCGCTGGATGCACCTATCAGTTTGGTTGCTAGGGCGGCACGGACTCGCGACGTACTGTACATCTCCAATGTCCATGAGTCCGACGATTGGCTGTATGACCCCTCTTTGCCCAAAACACAAGCTGAAATTGCTGTACCCATTATCATCGAAGGAGCGTTGATTGGTGTTCTGGATGTACAGTCGGATGAGATTCATCGCTTTGATGAGCAGGACATTAGCCTGCTACGCTCTATCGCCAATCAGATTGCGGTTTCAATGGATAATGCGCAAAACTTTGAGCAAGCAGAACAACATGCGCAGGAGTTGAGACGTGCAAAAGAGAAGGCGGATGTTGCCAACCACGCCAAAAGCACATTTCTCTCGCAGATGACCCATGAACTACGGACGCCCATGAATGGTGTGCTGGGGATGGCGACCCTATTGAGTGACACAAATCTGGACACCGAACAGCGGGACCTGCTGGATACACTGCGCAGCAGCGGTCAAACGCTTTTGACCATCATTAACGATATTTTGGATCTCTCGAAGATTGAAGCCAATAAGCTTGAGTTGGAAAAAGCACCTTTTAACATCCACACCTGTCTGAACAATACCTTTGACCTCTTTGGACCGATTGCATCGGCCAAAGGGATCTCACTCACCCATCAAATCCAGTCGGATGTTCCTACGCATCTGATGCAGGATGAGACACGGATTCGTCAGGTGCTGACCAACATAGTCAGCAATGCACTCAAGTTTACTGAACACGGTGGGGTCGAGGTTATAGTCTCTATCATACCCGCCACCGCTGTTGCCCACCACCCACCGGCCCTATCCGACTCACGAATCTCCACGGATTCTTCTCCTCCGGCAGACGGCCCCCCACCCATCAATTCTGCCATCACGCCTCCCAAACCGACGACATCAACCACACCCAACACCACGCTCGATAAGATATGCTTTGCGGTCACAGACACAGGCATTGGCATCCCAGAAGACCGTCTTTTACAACTGTTTCGCCCTTTCACTCAGGTAGACGCCTCGATTAGCCGTCGATATGGTGGCACAGGCTTGGGTCTGGCAATCAGCAGGCAAATTGTCCAGCTGATGGGTGGGGAGATGTGGGTGAAAAGTGTGTCGGGGGTTGGCTCCACTTTTTACTTCACAATCACCGCAGCTCGAGCGGATGACCACCAGCACCAGAACAGGCAAACAGATAGCGACGCCGTCAAAAAATTAGTCGGGACATCGCAAAACAGAACCCACTCCGAATTTTGCTGGCCGAGGATAATGTCATCAACCAGAAAGTGACATTGGGCGTCCTCCGAAAATGTGGCTATCATGCAGATATTGCCGCCAATGGGCTAGAGGCCATCAACGCCCTAAAACGTCAGCCATACGACGTCATCCTCATGGATATTCATATGCCCGAAATGGATGGATTGACGGCCACCAAGCACATCTGCCGGACATGGGACGAAGCTCTCCGACCCACCATTATCGCCTTGACGGCTGACGCATTGGAGCAGCACCGCGAACAATATTTAGGTGCGGGGATGGATGATTTTGTGACCAAGCCCATTCGCATTGCATTGTTGGTGGCCGCATTGCAGAAGGCAAAACAAATAGATACTTTTGACAGATGCTGATTATTTCACTACAATAGACATTTATGAGCAAAAATTTAACACAAAAACAAGTAGCATTCATGCATAGCCGCTATCACCTGCAAGAAAAGTTGGGTGAGGGGGCAATGGGTGTGGTCTATCAGGCCATCGACCGTTTGAATGGCGAGAGTGTCGCGCTCAAACGTGTCACCCAACTACCACCGCAAACAGCAACCTTGAGAGCGACGGGTGCGTCTGCGGGGGTGGTCCGCTTGGCCTTGGCGCGTGAATTTCAGATACTGGCGGGGTTGCGTCACCCCAACATCATCAGTGTACTAGACTATGGGTTTGGGCTGGGGCATGGTACTTGCTTGGGCAGTGAAATGGTGGCGGGTCTTGATAGTGACAGCCAGCCATTCTTTACCATGACGTATCTTGCCAACCCACAGACCCTGTTGGAAGCGGCAGAGGGGCAATCATTTGCAACCAAGATTGCTCTGCTGCAACAGATGCT
>JBCCFC010001207.1:0-4101 GCA_039029935.1 Chloroflexota bacterium | reverse complement strand
GCCTCTGTGTCGCCGGTTGTGGCCGCCGGGGAGGAGTCGCGCGCTGGGGGGCCGGGTACGGGGGGTGGGGCCGGGTGTCTTCCTGGGTGGGGCCCTGGGTGTGTCACTGGGTGACCTTCTTGGGGGGTTCATCTGCCCAGGCTGGTGACCTGTGGTAGAGGCGTTGACTGGGTTGGGTGTCCTGCTCAGGTTGGGGCCCTGGCTGAGGGGGCTGGCGTGGTCGAGGCCATTGGGGAAGATGTTCACAATTTGAAGGTAGGCGATCATGTTGTGTTGTCATGGAAACGCAACTGTGGTCTCTGCGAGATGTGTCAAGAGGGCTATCCTAATCTGTGTGATGAGCCAGCCGACGAACGAGGCCGACCCCAATTCCAAAACACAGGAAACGTGATGAACAAGTTTAATGGCTTGGGGACATTTGCTACGGAGACGATTGTGCCACAGGATGTGGTGATTCCCATCGACAAGGACATTCCGTTGGCCCAAGCAGCCTTGGTGGGCTGTGGTGTGATGACGGGTGTGGGAGCCGCACTCAACACCGCCAATGTTCAGCCGGGCAAATCGGTCGCCGTCTTTGGCTGTGGTGGCGTGGGGCTAAACGTGATTCAAGGTGCGGCCATCGCGGGTGCGGAGCCGATTATTGCTGTGGATATCATGGATCAAAAGCTGGAGCGAGGCAAGCAATTTGGGGCGACGCATACCGTTAATTCCGCCCAAGTTGATCCGGTTGAAGCCATCAAAGAATTGACCAACGGTCAGGGTGTACACTATGCCTTTGAAGCCATTGGCCTTGTACCCGAACCATTCAAGCAAGCCATCCTCTGTACACGCAAACGAGGCATTACGGTCTATGTTGGTCATGCACCAGAGAATACGCCTGTAGATTTTGACGCCCGCATTTTGATGCCAGAGAAGCTGGTCATTGGCTCCATGTATGGTACGTGCCGCCCTCGTGTCGATTTCCCAAGGCTATTGGGGCTATACAAATCAGGGAAGCTGAAGTTAGATGAACTGGTGACAAGGGTCTATCCGCTGGAAGGTGTCAACGACGCCTTTGTTGCGTTGGGCAAGGGTGAAGTGGCGCGTAGCGTGTTGGATTTAACATTGTAGTTAATAGTTGACAGTTAATAGTTAATAGTTAATAGTGCATAGGAATGGGCATTAAATAACTTGTGCATTTAGGCAAGACCTGCACGTGGGCGTGTTCACTGAACGCAAAAAAAAATGCTCATTTAACAGCGAATCTTTGTCAACGATTTATTCTTGAGTATTCGTTATTAACTATTAACTGTTCACTATTAACTGTTAACTACTAAGGGGAAAATCATTATGGGACGATTAGCGGGGAAAGTTGCGCTGGTGACGGCGGCAGGGCGTGGACATGGTGAGGCGGTGGCGCGGCGATTTGCCAAGGAGGGGGCAGCGGTTGCTATATGCGATATCATTCCTGTTGAGATTTTGGATGAACGCGTGGGGGCAGACATTCGTGCAGACGGTGGGCAGGTGCTCTGTTTCCAGACAGATGTTGCCAAGGAAGAGCCAGTGATGCAGATGGTGCAGCAGACGATTGCGCATTTTGGCACGATTGATATTCTCGCCAACGTGGTGGGCATTGCTGGCCCGACCAAAGATGTTTGGGAGATGAGCCTGGCTGAGTGGCAGGAGACGTTGGCGGTCAATTTGGATTCAGCTTTTTTGGGTTGCAAAGCTGTGATCCCAGAGATGATCCGCAAAAACTATGGGCGCATCATCAACTTTAGCTCGGGTACAGGCAAACAGCCGCTCACCCACCGCACCCCCTATGCGACATCCAAAATGGGCATCATCGGCTTTACACGGACCTTGGCTGCTGACGTTGGTCGCTATAACATCACGGTCAACGCCATCTGCCCAGGTGGACATGAGGAGCGTAGTTTGGAGTTGGCACGTGGACGTGCAGAGTATAAGGGCGAACCATTTGACGAAGCGGCGTTTCGGGTACGTTTTCGGGCAAGTCGAGACAATGCGATTCTGGCCGGGCGTTGGTGTACCGATGAAGGATATGCCGAGAAAGGCACTGGTCCAGAGGATGCAGCAGCGATTGCGGTATTCTTAGCGTCGGATGATGCGGCCAACTTTACAGGGCAGGACGTCAACTCAGGTGGTGGCGTGATGTGGTAGGTTTGTCTGTTTTAATGGTCAAAACGCGGATCGGACGAAAGTAACACAGGCATCCGACCTGTTACAGGTCGGATGCCTGTGTTACTTTCAGGACAGGTAATTAAAATGCACTACCTGCTTTTGGGTTGGGGCCATATTGATTTGCGCCGCTGTCGCCTTCTCTGACATTCAGAATCAGCAACCATATCCACCCGATAATCGGCACGAATACAAGAAGAATCCACAAGCCGCTTTTCCCGATATCATGTAACCGTCTCACGCCCACAGCCACGCTTGGTATAAGTACGGCCAATGAATACAGACTACCAATAATACCAGTGCCAGCACCCCCCATAGTTGTGCCAAGAACAGTATCAAGCACCGCTACAATGATTGAAACAATAAAGTTGATTAACGTAAACATCCAAAATTCTGTTCTACGTGCGCGACCACTAAAGTCAAAATACTGACTCAACACTTTCATATACCAATTCATCATGTATCTCCTTTACATACATCAGAGTATCAAAGCGAATATTAACGCCACCCCTTTTAGGGGATGGTTCAGTAGGATGGTAACGAATTGTCCGTATCCAGTAGGCATACTCTAGTGCCAGTGCTACACAGGTATAACCCGCACAAGCCCCAACGACAGGAACCTCTGGGTGCCTACTCACTCAACATGACTTTGTTACCTTCAAATTGACCCATATGAGCCATGCTTATTTTATCAAAGTTTTTGTAATAGTCAATAACAAATAGGTTGGTGTAGTTCAATACGTTTCTGCTTGCACTTGTCATTACAAAAATTTTACAAAGTTTGGTAAAAAATTTTACGCTTTCGCATTAGATTGCTTAGTGACTATCGTACATTACACAACAACTACATTGAGGAGAACAGTCTTTCACATGAAAAATCCATTGAACACAACAAGCTCATTTTGTATTCTACGACGGATACACATCGTACTCATCCTTTGTCTTTTGGGCTGGGTGCAGTTGATCACGCCAACATCGCTGCTATCGACACTGCTATCAACGTTTAATTTCACAACATCGCTCAAGGCACAATCCCCTGTGAACGAGCGCACCATCTACGTCTTTGGTGATTCTTGGGCGGCGCAGATGTCGGGGAGGCTTGGTGTCTTTGAACAGGAATTGCAGGACCGCGCGTATGACAGCTTTATCACCATCAGCCCTTGGGCGCAGGGCGGGAGTACCGCTGCGGGTTGGGCTGAGGTGGGTGAATTAGAAGCGTTAAAAACCGCCATTGCCAATGATCCCAATCCGAATCCCATCGTGTTTTTCACCTTGGGTGGCAATGACTTGCTGAACGCAGGTGCAACTACACCAACAGATGAAGCCTACAGTGATATTCAACAAAATATCAATACCATTGTCAGTGAGTTACTGACCGCCCGCGAGGATATGCAGATTGTCAGTGGGGGCTATGATTCCTTCAACTTGGCGAGCAGTGCATCGTGTACTGCTGTTTTCGCAGAGGCCTTGGGTACAACGGATCCAACGGTTCTAAACCAAGCCATTCATAATGTTTATACACAACATGCAACTATTGCAGCCAACTACACCAATTACACAGCCGTCAACACCAGTGGCTCTTTACAGGGAAACCCTGGCAACCCAGACTTTAGCCAGTGGAGTCCTGCTGAATACATGAATGATTGTCTCCACCTCAACGCCGATGGATATAGTATCTATCTGGACACGGTGTTTGACAATGCACTAGATCAGCTAATCTGTGCCGACGCACCCGGCGCATGTCCATCCACCACAATCGAACTGCCAGACACATCTCAACCCGCCACAGACCCAACGGAAACGCCGGCTAATACAGGCAGTACGATCTACCTACCACTTATATCAGTGAATAGTGAAGAGTGAAGAGTGAATAGTGAAGAATGAAGAATGAAGAGTAGGAAGTGAATAACAAGAATTTTTTTG
>JBCCFC010001206.1:0-4110 GCA_039029935.1 Chloroflexota bacterium | reverse complement strand
TTCAATATTAGATAAAGGAGTAGCGTGGGTTCATATGACATTTATACCATTTGACCTAGAATATATTCAATCGACATGGGAACAGGTCGTTGACTTTAATCTCACCGAAAGCGGTGTCCATCCCATCTCGCTGGCGGATTTATTGGCAGGGGATGAGGAGAAGCTCAATCGGCTGTTGGCGACCGAAATCAACTATCCGCATGTCAATGGAAACCCTGAATTGCGCGCCAACATTGCAGGGCTCTATCCCAACGCCGATGGAGAGCAACATGTGTTGGTGACGGTTGGTGCAGCCGAGGCCAATCAGATTATCATGCAGACGCTGCTGGAGCCAGGGGATGAGGTGGCGACCTTGACACCGACTTATAAACAGGTGTGGGGCATTGCCGCCAATAACGGGCATGTCGTGCGTCCCTTTCATCTGCGCCCCGACCATCCACCACAGGGCAAGGGCTGGGCATTGGATATCGACAACCTCAATACACAGGTCAACGACCACACCAAACTCATTGCCATCGTCAATCCCAACAACCCAACTGGCTATATCATGACCGATGCTGAGATGGATGCGATTGTCGCCGCTGCCGACCGCGTGGGGGCGTGGATTTTGGCCGATGAAGTCTATCGCGGGGCAGAGCGTTTACAAGAAGCCGAGACCCCCTCGTTTTATGGCATGTATGACAAAGTATTGGCCTTGGGCAGCACAAGCAAAGCCTATGGATTGCCGGGGTTACGTATCGGGTGGATTGTGGGGCCTGCCGACACCATCGAAGCATTGTGGCGCAGACATGAGTACACGGCCATTACTGCGACGATGATGAGTAATTTACTGGCAGAACACGCGCTGTCACCGGAAGTGCGCCCACGCCTGATTCAGCGCACGCGTGATTATATCCGCAACGGCTATCCGGTTATGGAAGCATGGATGGAAGAGCAGGATGGCTTGTTCAGCTACACGCCACCGATGGCCTCTGCTGTCTCCTTTGTGCGCTATCACATTGATGTCAACTCGACCGTGCTGATGGAAACGCTCTGCCGCGAAGAGAGTGTCTTTGTTGGATCGGGTGATTCGTTTGGCATGGATGGGCATTTACGCATCTCGTTTGGGCAGGACAAGGTGGTGTTGGATGAGGCGTTTGCGCGCATTAGCCGCTGCATCCAGAGATTAGGAGGATAATTAAATGATGCCTTACACGCTTCCTATTAAAGAAGCTGAAACCAAGACATTGGGTGAACTGGTTCAATTTACTCAAACTGACCAACGCCCATTGATATTAACAAAAGATGACACCGCCGAGGCTGTAATGGTTTTGCTGAACCCACATCGCTTTGATGTATTTCAATCCGAAAAAATAGAACTCTATGAGGTTCAGCTATTGCGCTTGATGTTGGAACTGGATAGAGTCGAGCGTCGATGGGGGGACAGCGCTGTCCGGCAGGCATTTGTAAAGAATTTTCCCAAACGTACATTAAAGCTTTGGAAGTCGTGTCCAGAAAACATGCAAGAGTTATGTGTGACATTGGACTTAGCCGCCAAACATCTGGTGATTGAGTTACTCACAAAGGATGCAATTGACGCGCTGCGCTTTTGTCTTGATCTAATCATTCGAGATGTCACCGATGAAGATAAAATTGATGCCTGTGAATATAAATTAACCTCAGCAGGGCTACCACCGATTATGGGCGGCAGCAATGAGCTTGTTGAACTGTATTTAGAAGAATTGTAAAATTGTGAGCGAACTAATAATTTTTGTTGAGACATCTATTCAAGTCCGGCGATTTCTGGCTGATACAACGGAACAAAATGAGCTGCACCAACAATTCAAAAGGCTATCCAGTCAGCTATATACAACACAGTATGTATGGATGGAATATCAGCGCACGATTGTTGATGACACTGCGCACATCAAAAAGTTGATGTTGACTTATGATGAATGGGGAGTTCTACTAAAAAATCTACTAATCGGTCAACGGGGATTCCGCGCTCGTTCTGCCCAGCGTTGCACACAAATCGTTGGTCAACTTTATACGGAGAGTGGCGGCGATTTGAAATATGCGCATATCTTGATTGACCAATTACTTCGCAAGCGATTGAAGGCACAATTCTGGGCAAATGTGAACCTATTACCCGATTCTATCATCTGCGATCTTGTGACCAAGGGGGACATTATCATTGCTTTACAAGTACCGGACGGTGCAGCAGTATGGACATTGGATTCAGATTTCGAGCCAATTGTACGTTCATTGGGATTGACATTGCATACCTATTAGTGATGAAAGGAGAGCATAATGCCAAACATACTCAACCAAGAGCAAATTCAATTTTATAACGAACACGGCTATCTCCATGCACGGGGCATCATCCCAGCCGATTTGCTGGCGGTCATCCAAACCGTCCTCGCCCGTTGGGTGGACCAGACCATTGCAGGCTGGATTGACAAAGGGTTACTCACCGACCCACTCACCGAGCTTGATTTTCACCATCGACTTGTCCGTGCGTGGCATGAGGCTGAACGCCCAACCTACATCCGCAGCCCTCGTCGTGATTTGGTCAGCCCAGAGATGTATAACATTTTGGTTCACCCAACGCTGCTGTCATTGGCAAGCGACCTGCTGGCGACACCGGATATCTCCGTGCATGGTGTCTTCAATGCGCGTCCCAAACTGCCCGACCAACTATGGACACGGACGCCTTGGCATCAGGATGCACAGTACTATCAAGGCGGCAAGGATGCGCACATCGTCTCGATGTGGATTCCGCTTCAACCTGTGACCGAGGCCAATAGCTGTTTGCAGGTCGCACCAGGGCAGCATCACGGTCCACTACATGAACGCTATCACGATAAAGAGACTGGGTTTATTGGAGTGGCTCCAGAAGTGAGCGAAGAACTTGAGGGTGTCACCATCGAGATGGCGCCGGGCGATGTTCTTTGCTTCCCCCAGCGTACACCCCACCGCGCAACGGCCAATCGTTCGGACGCCGTGCGCTGGTCGATGGATGTACGCTATGAGCCGACCGCACTAGCAACACCCAAGGGTAAACCGCAGGGATTTATTGCTCGGAGCCAGACTGAGCCTAACGTGCCCATCTCCTATGCGTCATGGCTGGAACAGTGGGCTGATATTCCGTTGGGGAGCTACTAAGTTTGGCAAATGCACAAGAGCAAAACTCGAAACCTGGTTTGGATTGCGTCGAACGTGGACAAGCGACGCATTAGATAGCTGGCTACAAATGCAACCCAAAGTAGAAAATAATAAAAATATTGTCCTACAAAAATATCAAAAACTTTTACTGATTGGCAGCGATGTCTGGCATGAAAAAGACCTAGCGATGAATTTTATCGGTCCCGTTTTGGGCTTGGCTGAATTCATGGAACCGTATCGCTTCAACCTATTTGCCGAACGCACAATTGGTGCGACGATCCGGGGATTGAAGAGTGAGTTTGAACTGAGTGGTGAACCGGATGGGATGATTGCAACAGGCTATTGGGAGCCAGAAATTCCCATGTTTGCCTTTAGTGAATATAAGCGAACGCTTGATCCACATGGCGATCCGGCTGGACAGGCATTGGCAGCGATGCTGGTAGCACAGAAACTTAACCAAAATGAGACGCCGATTTATGGCTGTTATATTGTCGGCCGGCAATGGCACTTTTTGGTTTTGGAAGGAACGCAATACGTCATCAGTCGAGATTATATGGCAAGCACTGATGAACTCTTTGAGATTTTCCGTGTTTTGAAGGCACTCAAAGAAATTATTATGGATTTAACGGCGTAATATAAGGTCATACCCCTGCGCATAACATGGGTCACTGATTTGGTGGATCTGCGTAAACGGAGTGATAAAATGATTTCAGTTGAAGGCAAGATCATTGGCGACGTATTTCAAGAGGCCGTCACACATTATGGCAATAACCCCTTGATCAGGGTTCCCCGACATGCCGAGCGTGACTATTACCCGGAAGGCTATGTCATTTCTTACGCCGAGGATGGCGATGCGATGTCCATGACCGTATCCGGCAGCGGACAGTGCGCTGACATACTGCGCTACCGCCGCACCAGCCTCGGCGTAAGAAATGACATAGCCTTCCGGGTAATAGTCACGCTCGG
>JBCCFC010001205.1:0-4111 GCA_039029935.1 Chloroflexota bacterium | reverse complement strand
TTTCCTTTTTCTTCGCTCTCAACTTCTCTCTGGTCGTTGGCACATTTTCATGCTTAATCTCTCCCGACATTCTTTCCTCCTTCTCCAACAATCTCAGTCCCCTCTCCCTTCCTGATTTAACATACTTTGGGAATGCACCCCGCAGTTTCTGCCTACACCAGTCCAATCACCACGCATACCCATCTGGGTAGCAGGCAGTTGGCGCGGCAACCACAAACGCAAACCTTTCCGCCGCGCCGCTCGCTATGATGGCACGTTCCCCTTCATTCCACACCGCGAAGCCACACCTGAAGATTTTATCGAGATTGCCAATTATATCGCCCAGCACCGTCCGACTGATCAACCGGCAGTAGAGAGACCGTTTGATATGGTCTGTAAACGTCCGCTGACGCAAGCCGGGGTTGGCACAATCAGGGAAGTCCGTGCATTTGCCGATGCAGGGGTCACATGGTGGATGCTCAACTCTTCCCCTGCGCAATTGAAGATTGACAAAGTAAAGGAGTTGATTCGGTTAGGACCGCCAAGATTGTAGAAGTCTGACTTTTGTCAAAAGTCGGACTTCTATCTCTATCGCGATGACACACGTATGCGCCGCTCATACCAACGCAAAATCAAACTCAATACCAATGTCATGCTCAAATAGAGGAAGGTCAGCACCAGATATGTCTCGCGAAAACGGAAGCTGCTGCCAGCATAGAGCCGCGCCTGCTGCGTGATGTCACGGACAGCGAGGACGGAAACCAGTGAGGAATCCTTGAGCATGGCGATGAAGTCGTTGCCCAATGCGGGCAGGATGTTGCGGATGGCCTGTGGCAGGATGATGAAGCGCATGGTCTGAGCACCATTCATGCCCACGGCTTTGGCCGCTTCGACTTGGCCGACAGGGATAGACTCGATGCCCGCGCGGAAGACCTCAGCCAGGAATGCGCCATAGATGATGGCAAGGGCGGCGATGGCACGCCAGTGAAGCGAAATCTTGCTGCCCTCCAGCCCTACGAGGTTAATGATTTCGGGGACGACGACAAAGGCAAGCGTGAAGATCAACACAAGCGTCGGCACACCACGAATAAACTCGACATAGAGCGTGGCGAGGTTTTTGACAAACACGTTCTTGCTCATGCGCCCAAGCCCGGCAAAAAGGCCGATGATCATGGCGATGATGAAGGCGACCAGTGTGGTGAAAATCGTGACTGTGACACCCTTGCCCACAAAGCCGATGATGTCGCCCTCGGCAAGTGCTTCCACATCGCCCATGCCACCACGAATAAAGTTGAAGGCTTCGTTAAACTCGTTGTCCAGCAGTTTGGATGGGTCTTCGGGGTCAACGGGTGGGGCGGCGAAAATGAGAAAACCCATCAAGCCGACAAGAGCCAGAATTGAAACCAGCCACCAGGGGAAGTCGCGCCAATTCCAGCCGGAGTCGGTGTCGTTTGGGTTTAAAGGTGTGTTGTTTGTGTTGTCTGTGCCAGCAGTCATAGTGTTCCGTAATGCTTCTTGTGGAATATTCTGCCAATCCACCGATTGCACATCGGTGTCTATAACAGAAAACAGGCTATAAGCCTGTTCAATTGATGTACCATATCGAGAAAGTTTGAGGACGATTTTACACAAACAATTTTATTTCAGACTGCTCGCATAAAATCGTCCTATCCTCCAACGCCAGCACGTTTTTAACGTGCTTCCTGTTTTAGACACCGATTTGCAATCGGTGGGCTTCTTCGCCGGGCCCTCTGCGGTTAAATCTCGTTACTCAATGTCATCATAGGTGACTTTGAATTCATCCGAGAAGAATTTCGCCGCCAGTTCGGCCATCGTGCCATCAGCCTCTAGCTCTGCCAAAGCCCAGTTGACTGGCTCAACCAAATCGCTGCCCTTGGTGAAGATGAAGCCCAACTGATCACTGGAGAGCGATTCGCCAGTCAGCATAAGCTGGTCAGCGTTGACACCCACATAGCCCTGTCCTGCCGTTTCATCCATGATAACGGAGTCAACATCGCCAGCAATCAATGCCTGTACAGCAAATGGGAATGACTCAAATGCCTGTACGCGATCTTCACCAACCAAGTCAATTGCTGTCTCATAGTTGGTTGTGCCTGGCTGTGAGCCAACGGTCAAGTCAGCATTGGCAGCCAAGTCCTCTGCACCTGTGAAGCGGTCCTCGCCAACACGGACCATGATGCGCTGTTCGATGTTGATATAGCCATTGGAGAAATCAACAATCTCCGCACGGTCTTCGGTAATGGTGATACCGTCTGCGGCCATGTCATACTGCCCGTCACCGACTGCCTGAATCATGCCTTCCCATGCCGCTTCCACAAAAATAGGCACACAGTTGAGCAGGTCACAGATAGCGGCCAGTGCTTCATAATCCCAGCCCGCAGGCTCGCCCGTTGCCAATGAAATGTAGTTGAATGGCAAGTAAGCGTTTTCGATGGCAATCGTCACTTCACGGCCATCCAAGTCATACGATACATCTTCAGCCGCTTCACCATCATCTTCAGCATAGGCGCCGGGACCGATATCGTCATAGGTGACCTTGAATTCATCTGAGAAGTATTTTTGCGCCAGCGCAGCCATTGTGCCATTAGCCTCTAGCTCGGCCAAAGCCCAGTTCATTGGCTCAACCAGCTCACTGCCTTGTGGGAAGATAAAGCCCAACTCGTCACTTGAGAGCGAGTCGCCAACGAGCTTGATTTGGTCAGCATTGATACCTACATAGCCCTGTCCAGCCGCTTCATCCATGATGACGGCATCAATATCGCCAGCAATCAACGCTTGCACAGCAAATGGGAACTGCTCAAACGCCTGTACGCGGTCATCACCGACCAAGCCAACCGCCACTTCATAGTTGGTTGTGCCAGGCACTGTACCAACGGTCAGGCTGTCATCTGCGGCCAAATCTTCTGTACCTGCGAAGCGCTCCTCATCAACACGCACCATCACGCGCTGCTCAATGCTCAAGTAACCATTTGAGAAGTCCACAACCTGCGCGCGGTCTTCGGTGATGGTGATGCCGTCTGTTGCCATGTCAAACTGTCCCTCAGAGACAGCTTGGATCATGCCTTCCCAGGCCGTTTCCTCAAAGACAGGTACACAATTAAGCAATTCACAAATCGCTTACATTGCATCATAGTCCCACCCGGCTGGTTCCCCTGTTTCCAGCGAAATGTAGCTAAACGGCAGATAGGCGTTTTCGATGGCGATAGTCACTTCACGACCGCCAAGGTCATATTCACCCGCTGCACTTTCTTCGCCACCACTAGACTCAACGGCAGCATCACCACCCGCGTCTGCACCCGCATCGCCTGCTGGTGCGGCAGGTGAGCCACACGCAGCCAACAACGACATGACCAGCAACAGTGCGGTCAACATGGATCGTAGTTGAATTTTCTTCATTGATTTTGTCCTTTTTGAATTGATACATTTTCTTGGCGTTATAAACAGCATTTTGTGATGCCTACTAAATATGTAAATCCCAAAAAAACGATGCCATTTCTGGAATGGTCAATAATAGGTTGAATACCTACCATTCGCGTTCCATCCCTATCTGCGTCTGTGCTTTTGACGCGGGGTAGGGACGGAACGCTATATTGAATTTACTCAAATTCTATTTGACCATTACAAAGTAAGGCTGTTCTACATGGGTTTACAACTGGCATCATGCTCTGTTTAGAAAATCCAGTGCAAGGTATCACAATTTTTGTTTTTCGTCTAGTTGCGATGAAACAGATTTTTTATCACAGGTCATTGCAGGCTAGGGCAGGCCTTTTTCATCTTTGTTGTTGGACAGGAAAGTAGAAACCAGTACCACAGATTGGTTATCTGTAACGCAGGTAGCCAACCTGCGATACTGTTCCGTTCAGTACCACAGATTGGTTATCTGTAACGCAGGTAGCCAACCTGCGATACTGTTCCGTTCCGTAACACAGATTGGTTATCTGTGACGCTGGTAGCCAACCTGCGATACTGTTCTTGAAAAAGAAACTTGACGACTGTTACATGACAGATTACAATTGCCCTTAATGCGGCGGAAGCCCTCGGAAGTCTGCTCGGCACGACCGTCGCCTTCGCCACTGACACCGTCGGTGAGTCCGCCCACCGAATGGTGGCG